>NZ_JBFPEZ010000034.1:0-80481 GCF_040838225.1 Xenorhabdus sp. SGI246 | reverse complement strand
TAACCATTCAATACATGACCTCGTGTAAAATTTTATCAATGCAAATCATGTGATAACCAACTTACTATTGGATATGGAAAAAGCATATTAACAATAGAACAACTTATCGAGGCAGGTTGTAATAAATGTAAAGGGACTAAGTTTCAATACCGAGGACAAGAAAAAATCAATCTCTCCACAGGCACAAAACAGCTTGGTACTCACCTTGTCATAGAGATGAAAAATTGTGAAACAGATAAATTAAAGTCTGTATCAGCTATCGAAACCATAATGATTGATATTGCTGTTAAGTGTAATTTCAATATCATCAACTGCCATTTTCATCAATCCAAATTCAGAGGAGTTAGTGGAGCTATGATATTAGCAGAGTCACATTTTACTATACATACCTGGCCTGAATATAACTATGCAGCACTTGATTTACTAATATGTAGTGATTTTGAGCATCATGAAACGCTTATGAAACAGCTACAAAGCCAATTAAATTCACAAGAGTATGAGTGTAAAATACTACAACGAGGTTTTTAATTATCTGATAAATTTAACAATCCACTAATCCCCCTCTGGCATGAGAAAATCATTTCAATGATGAGGAGAACATACGGTTATACTTGGCTGATTTTAATAATATTTTTATAACTCATGTCTGGAAAAAAATCCATTTGACCAGACATGATTAAAATTAGATAGATTATCAAAATAAAAATCTGGTTATAGCATAAGGGAAAAAATAAAAAGCAGCTTTAGTTAGTATTTTAATACCTAATAAAACATTATAACATCCGATCATTTATTAGAGACATTGCCAAGACATCACAATATTGACCATTTTTAAAGAAAGAAATGGCCCCGTATCGGGGCCATTAATTATACGGATGATCATTCTATGACTAAAGACGGGCTCTGCGCCTTTTCACAACCTGAAACCCAATCATTAAAATAATAAACCAGACTGGTGTAACAATCAGTGCCTGCCTAGTATCAGGCTGCAACGACAACAATACTAAAACAAAAGCAAAGAAGGCTAAGCACACCCATGACATAACAATACCGAATGGCATTTTATAAACAGATGTCTTATGCAACTCAGCACGACGTTTCCGATAAGCCAGATAGGAACACAAAATCATGCTCCAGATAAACATAAACAGAATGGCAGATACTGTCGTTACCAATGTAAAGACACGCATTACATCGGGGATAAAATAGATCAAAATGACGCCACAGGAGAGGCATAAACACGTAAATATCAGACCCGAAGCAGGAACCGATCGTCGGGATAGTCGACTGAACTGTTTTGGTGCATCCCCCTCTTTTGCCAAACCAAATAACATCCGGCTAGTGGAGAAAACCCCACTGTTTGCAGAGGAAGCCGCAGAAGTCAGAACCACAAAATTGACAATACTGGCTGCTGCCGGTAATCCAATCAGGACAAACAATTCCACAAATGGGCTTTTATCTGCCACAATCGCGCGCCACGGGGTCACCGACATAATAACAATCAAAGCTAACACGTAAAATGTGATAATTCGGATCGGAATAGCATTAATTGCTTTCGGCAGTGATTTCATTGGATTTTTAGTTTCCGCAGCAGCAGTTCCTACCAATTCAATTCCAACAAAAGCAAATATAGCGATTTGAAATCCCGCAAAGAAACCACTCAGCCCCATTGGAAACATACCTCCGTCATTCCAAACGTTGGTAAGGGAGGCAGTGTGCCCCTCTGGTGACTGGAAATGAATACCAATCAGTACTCCTCCTGTCACAATCAGGGTAATAATGGCAACAATCTTAATCATTGCAAACCAGAATTCCAATTCTCCGAACAATTTTACTGTCGCGAGATTCAGAGTCAGCAATACCAAAACACATAGAAGTGAGGTAGCCCATTCAGGAAAATCAGGTGTCCAATATCCAACATAAGAGGTAATAGCGACAACATCAGCGATACCAGTAATCACCCAGCAGAACCAATAAGTCCAGCCTACAAAAAAACCGGCCCATGGCCCAAGTAGATCTGCGGCAAAATCACTGAATGACTTATAATGCAGGTTGGAAAGTAATAACTCTCCCATTGCACGCATCACAAAAAACAGCATAACTCCGATGATCATATAGACAAAAATGATCGATGGCCCTGCCAGAGAGATAGTTTTACCTGATCCCATAAACAGACCAGTTCCGATAGCTCCTCCAATAGCGATAAGCTGTATATGTCGGTTAGTGAGACTTCGCTGAAGGTGCAAACCCTCAGTTTTAGGTGGGTGTGTAGGTTGTATTTTTTCTTCCATAGTTGTATCCAGTTTATTCTCACAGCATGACCTCAATAGCAGCAAGCTGTGTTTAAGGAGCCATTGTGACATAGACAACTACAGTATTAACAGAACGAATTTACATGAAAAACCAATAGGTTGTATTTTACACTACTCAAAAAATTAGATATTGCATTTATTTTATTCAATTATTGAAAGCATATAAATGCCTTTTCATAATAGCGAGACATTTAGCTCTCAAAGCCCCTTACTCCTCGCGATATGAGGAGTAAGAAAGCGCTCTTATATTTTGAGAATTCATATTAAATAGACGAAAAGTCATTTTATTAAAAAAAATTAAACTAAATTACTCTACTTAATATTTTGATTATTTTTTAAAATTGTAACCAAATTCACATAATCATAACTATTAGTGTTTATTTTTATTGTTATTTTTAGCAAAATTCATAATCTTTTAATGCTCTTGAAATACTATAGTTGCATGTTTTGCAAAGGAAGAAACATTATGAAAATTAAAGCTCTTGTTGCAGTAGCTGTTTCTGCTGTAATTCTGACAGGTTGTAAGAATATTGATCAGGGAATGCTGGTTCACTCCGGAATGCAACTATTCCAGGCGGCGACATTAAGTGATTCTGATGTCAAACGGTTATCTGACCAAACATGTAATGATATGGATGCACAGAATAAAATTGCACCGGCATCCAGCCAATACGCTAAGCGTCTGAACAAAATCGCCAAAGCATTAGGTAACGAAGTTAACGGTACACCAGTTAACTATAAAGTTTATCTGACTGATGATGTGAATGCATGGGCAATGGCTAACGGTTGCGTGCGTGTATATAGCGGCCTGATGGACATGATGAACGACAATGAAGTCGAAGGCGTTCTGGGCCACGAAATGGGTCACGTTGCGCTGGGCCACTCCCGTAAAGCAATACAGGTTGCTTATGCTACAGTTGCTGCACGTACCGCGGCTGCGTCAGCCGGTGGTGTAGTTGCACAACTGAGTGATTCTCAGCTTGCAGCACTGGGGGAAAAACTGATCAACTCGCAGTTCTCGCAGCATCAGGAAAGTCAAGCTGATGACTTCTCTTATGATCTGCTGAAAAAACGCAATATCAAAACTGAGGGTTTAGCCACCAGCTTCGAGAAACTGGCTAAACTGGGCAGTGGTGAAACCAGTATGTTTGATTCACACCCGCCTTCACAGGAGCGTGCTCAACACGTTCGTGATCGTATCGCAGCAGAAAAGAAATAATTAACCCGCATTCTGGGTAAAAAATTGAACTAAGAGCCTGTTCCAAGATTAGAATTTTAGACGCATAAAAAACCGATCTAAAAAGGAACAGGTTATTGTCAAGTTAGCTGAAATTTTCTGTGATCTCGATGATTTTTGCTGTTTTTTCGTGCCTGGCAGACACAATAAGCAGTTTCCGTATTAAAAAAAGAACGTTCATTCCCTTATTTCCGTTTTTCCCATCACGCAAAATTAAAACAGCAGGGATTTATTTTATTAATTCAACCAAAATAGCGCTATACCCTAACCTACATATTTTCCCTAAACCAGGCCCTTTATTTACTCATTTTATTAAAGTTATTTAATCTCTTAACTTTATAATTAAATATTCATTTTTCAGAACACTAAAACCCGCAAAAAATATCATTTTCCTTTCCTATACTTTGTTATTTCCACTTATATGACTATTTCCTCAAATAACTGTGATTTATTGATATGGCAAGAAATCATTAATACCTGTTAAATTCACCGGCACACCAACCTCGGAAAGAGATTGGATGTAATTATAACGTTCTGTGGTCAAAAAAATAGATAACTGACATTTTCTTAAATAAAAGAGAGGCAATATATGGCTAATTATCTGATTCGCGTTGAAATTTTTGGTGCAGGTCCAAAAGAGCATAATGCTCTTAATGAATCCATGAAAATAATTAATTTTCATGGAACAGTCAGATACAACAGCGGCGAAATTATGGCATTACCTACCGGAACTTATATTGGAAACTCGCTAAATTCTGCTACTGAATTAAGAGATAAAGTTTTTAAATTAGCTAATCCATTATCATCAAAAGCTGCTTCTATATTTGTTTGTCAGTATAGTGAATGGTCTGCTTATCTTTATCCGGCATCTATGTCTGGATCTGCATCAGAATCCTAATTAAAACTTGGGCAAGCTGGTTCTCCAATAAATTTTTGGAGACCAGCCTTGTTTGATATAAGAAGATATATTTTCACTGATGTCTGCTACATATATATAAAAAATATATGGACATAAAGGGATTAATTGATAATAACCCCTCTACCTTTCAAGTTGCATTCAACAAAACTGTAATTTGAAAGATACAGGGGATAACTAATCAATAAACCTCCAAAATATCAGAGGTTTTTTAGTAGAACTTATTTAGTCTTATACTGAGCTTCTGCCTCAGTAAAACGCTGCTGGATAGCCTGGTTTGGCGCCTTACCCAACAAACTTACGACCACAATCGCAAGAGAAGCAAAAATAAATCCTGGGATGATTTCATACAAACCAAGCCATTGATATTCCATCCACACCAGTACCGTGATTGCACCCACCACCATGCCAGCCAATGCCCCATCACGTGTCATCCGTTTCCAGAGCACTGAAATTAATACTACTGGGCCAAATGCAGCACCAAAGCCAGCCCAGGCATTACTGACCAAAGCCAACACTTTGTTGTTCGGGTTGGTTGCTATCGCTATCGCAATAGCTGCGACCACCAGAACCATCAAACGACCAATCCATACCAATTCCTTCTGACTTGCTTTAGTCCGTATAAATGCTTTATAGAGATCTTCTGTCAATGCGCTGGAACAAACCAGCAATTGACAACTCAAGGTACTCATAATCGCAGCCAGAACAGCAGACAGTAATACCCCAGTAATCCACGGATTGAATAAAATGACTCCCAACTCCATAAAAATCCGCTCACTATTTTGCATAACATTCCCCGCTTGCGCTGGATTTTGCTCAAAATAGGCAATACCGAAGAAGCCAACAGCAACCGTTCCTGCGAGACATAGAAACATCCATGTCATACTGATACGACGAGCTTTATGAATAGTCTGATGAGAATCAGCCGCCATAAAACGAGCCAGAATATGTGGTTGACCAAAATAACCGAATCCCCACCCTAATAAGGAGATAATAGTGATGGTCTGTAAACCCTGAAACATATCCAGATAAGCAGGATCTTTTGCTTTGATAATATCAATAGCTGTTTCAAACCCACCAAGTTTAAAAAGGATCAAAACAGGCACCAGAATCAAAGCAAAAATCATTAAAGATGCCTGAACTGTATCGGTCCAGCTTACAGCCAGAAAACCACCGAGAAAGGTATACGCGATAGTGGCTAATGCACCAAGCCAAATTGCTTTTTCATAACTCATACCAAATGAGTTTTCGAACAATAATCCACCAGCCACAACAGCAGATGCACAATAAATTGTGAAGAAAATTAAAATGACTAACGCGGAAATAATGCGCAGAAGTTTACTTTTATCTTCAAAACGATGGGTAAAATAGTCCGGTAATGTTAAAGCGTTATTATTCGCTTCAGTGTGTACACGTAACCTCCCTGCAACCCATCGCCAGTTCAGGTATGCACCAAGCAGACAGCCTAACGCAATCCAGGCCTTAGAAATACCCGCTAAAAAAATCGCGCCCGGTAGCCCCATTAATAACCAGCCACTCATATCAGAAGCGCCAGCAGATAATGCTGTTACCACACTGCCTAATCGCCGTCCACCTAGAATATAATCATCGAAATTCTTGGTGGCGCGGTAAGCCATAAAGCCTATCAGCAGCATCGCGGCAATATAGACAATAAAGGTAATTAGCATTGGTGAATTTACTGTCATGCAGGTTCTTCTCCATAGTATTTTTTTGCAAATCCTGTTTATTTAGACGGTCTGATTTGCGTCAATGATGTTATCTGTACTTAATATTCCCCCTTCAGCACAATATATCTTCAAAGCAAGTATTCACTTGTCCGGTTATACCTGAGTTGTACCGAAGATAATTCCACTGAAGGTGGCGTTGTTCCGATATGTATAGTTTATATTTGTAATTGTTTTTAAATCACTCTCTATCCTAGATTAGCTAAAACATTTTTAACAACTGATTAACGGCACTTTTTACAAGAAACGCACGCCAAGTCACATTTATGTTCCAGAAGTTGCACCTTTTATAAAACGATCGATTATGATTTGACTCAGAAATATGATAATAAGCTCTTATATATCATATGGATAATTCATTAATAATCATAAGCGCACTAACTACACCATCAAAACCAGATTAATTTCACAAATTCCAAACAACAGCTTTTAACAGAGTTGCACAAAGTTGCAACATGGAAGATATTGTTCTGTAACTTGATTAGTCTTACCTATTAAGGAGTGAGAATGGGTAGTACCACTATGGGCGTGAAGCTCGATGAAGCAACGCGTGATCGTATTAAAGCTGCTGCACAACGAATTGAACGCACACCACACTGGCTGATTAAGCAAGCCATCTTTAATTATCTTGAACGTCTGGAAAATGAGGAAAAGATCCCAGAAATATCAGCCACTCAGAATAACAAAGAAGAAAAGATTTCCGAAGAAGAATCACAGATTGAGGTCCCTTATCAACCATTTCTGGATTTTGCCGAACATATTTTACCCCAATCGGTGAAACGTTCCGCAATTACGGCTGCGTATCGTCTGCCTGAAACGCAAGCAGTTCCTATGTTACTGCAACGGGCTCAATTATCAGAAGAACAAGCTAAGGCAACCCATAAACTTGCTTATTCTATCGCAGAGAAATTGCGCCAACAGAAACAGGGTATTGGTCGTTCCAGTTTGGTTCAGGGGTTATTACAAGAATTCTCACTTTCTTCACAGGAAGGTGTTGCATTAATGTGCCTTGCCGAAGCACTTTTACGCATTCCCGATAAAGCAACCCGTGACGCCCTGATCCGTGACAAGATCAGTAACGGTAATTGGTATTCACATCTTGGTCAAAGCCCGTCCATGTTCGTCAATGCTGCTACATGGGGATTGTTGTTTACAGGTAAATTGGTCTCTACCCACAATGAAGCCAGACTCTCCAAATCCTTAAATCGGATCATCAGTAAGAGCGGTGAGCCATTAGTACGCAAAGGCGTGGATATGGCGATGCGCCTGATGGGCGAGCAGTTTGTGACAGGGGAAACTATTGCTCAGGCGCTCGCCAATGCGCGCAAGCTGGAAGAAAAAGGGTTCCGCTATTCTTATGACATGCTTGGCGAAGCCGCCCTAACTGAAGAGGATGCACAGGCTTATATGATTTCTTATCAACAAGCTATCCATGCGATTGGTAAGGCATCAAACGGGCGTGGCATTTATGAAGGGCCGGGAATTTCTATCAAACTCTCTGCCTTGCATCCCCGTTATAGCCGTGCCCAATATGAGCGTGTTATAGGTGAACTCTATCCACGCTTACTTGCACTAACCCTACAAGCCCGCCAGTATGATGTTGGCATCAATATCGACGCAGAAGAAGCTGATCGTCTGGAAATTTCTCTCGATTTGCTGGAAAAGCTCTGTTTTGAACCACAACTGGAAGGCTGGAACGGCATTGGTTTTGTAATTCAGGCTTACCAAAAACGCTGTCCTTTCGTGATCGACAATATTATCGATTTGGCCCAACGTAGCCGTCATAGGTTAATGATCCGTTTAGTAAAAGGCGCATATTGGGACAGCGAAATCAAACGCGCCCAAGTTGATGGGCTGGAAGGATACCCGGTCTATACCCGCAAAGTGTATACCGATATTGCTTACCTTGCCTGCGCCCGCAAATTACTCTCCGTTCCCAATCTTATTTATCCACAATTTGCTACTCATAATGCCCATACTCTGTCTGCTATCTACCATCTTGCGGGGCAAAATTACTATCCGGGCCAATATGAATTCCAGTGCCTGCATGGTATGGGTGAACCGCTTTATGAACAGGTAGTTGGCAAAATTGCTGATGGCAAGCTCAATCGACCATGCCGCATCTATGCGCCAGTCGGAACACATGAGACGTTATTAGCCTATCTGGTGCGCCGCTTGCTGGAAAATGGGGCTAATACATCGTTCGTCAACCGCATAGCAGATACCTCCCTGCCGATTGATGAACTGGTTGCCGATCCGGTGAAAGTGGTACAAGAGTTGGCTAAATCCGAAGGACAAATCGGCCTGCCGCATCCGAAAATCCCATTGCCAATTGATTTGTACGGTAAAAACCGCGTCAATTCATCGGGGCTTGATCTTTCCAATGAACACCGCCTAGCTTCACTTTCCAGTGCCCTGCTGAGTTCTTCAATAGAAACATGGAATAGCGAACCACTATTAGGTGGTAATTACGACCATACCGGAGAGTTACCTGTTGCCAAGCCCGTCAATAATCCGGCCAAATCTTCTGATACCGTTGGTTATGTTCGTGAAGCCACTGAGCAGGAAGTCAACCATGCGCTGGAAGTCTCCACAAATGCAGGAGCAATCTGGTTTGCAACACCACCATCAGAGCGAGCGGCTATCTTAGTGCGTGCTGCGGAGTTGATGGAAAACAACCTGCAATCCCTGCTCGGCATTCTGGTGCGTGAGGCGGGTAAAACTTTTAACAATGCTATCGCAGAAGTCCGTGAAGCAGTAGATTTCCTCTATTATTATGCGGATCAGGTTCGTCAGGATTTCGCCAATGATACACATCGCCCGTTGGGACCTGTGGTTTGTATCAGCCCGTGGAACTTCCCTCTGGCAATTTTCACTGGTCAGATTGCCGCAGCATTAGCCGCTGGTAACAGTGTATTGGCAAAACCGGCAGAGCAAACACCGTTGATTGCTGCGGTTGCCATTAAAATGCTGCATCAGGCAGGCATTCCCCGCGACGTACTGCAATTGCTGCCGGGACAAGGGGAAACCGTCGGCGCAATGCTGGTAGGTGATGAGCGTGTACGTGGTGTGATGTTCACTGGCTCTACTGAAGTTGCCAGCCTGTTACAACGCATTATAGCTGGTCGCCTTGATGCACAAGGGCGTCCAACGCCGTTGATTGCAGAAACAGGCGGCATGAATGCAATGATTGTCGATTCTTCTGCCCTGACAGAACAGGTTGTCACCGATGTTATTGCGTCTGCCTTTGACAGTGCTGGTCAACGCTGCTCTGCCCTGCGCATTCTCTGTGTACAAGATGACGTAGCCGACAGAACGCTCACTATGTTGAAAGGGGCGATGGCTGAATGCCGGATGGGTAATCCTGAACACCTGTCCACAGACATCGGCCCGGTGATTGATGCTGAAGCGAAAGCAAATATCGAACGCCATATTCAAACCATGCGTACCAAAGGCAGAACAATTTATCAGGCTGTACATGAAAATACAGCAGACAGACAGGAATGGTCACAAGGTATGTTCATCAAACCAACACTTATTGAACTGGACAGCTTTGATGAATTGAAAAAAGAGGTTTTTGGTCCGGTTTTGCACGTTGTGCGCTTCAAACGGGATGAATTGGATAGATTGCTGGATCAGATTAATGCCTCCGGCTACGGCTTAACATTGGGTGTTCACACGCGCATTGATGAAACCATCGCTCAAGTCACCAGTAAAGCAAAAGTCGGGAACTTATATGTCAACCGCAATATGGTCGGTGCTGTTGTCGGCGTTCAACCATTTGGTGGTGAAGGATTATCAGGAACAGGGCCAAAAGCAGGTGGGCCACTCTATCTTTATCGCCTGTTATCCCAACGTCCAGTCAATGCTGCGACTCGAACACTGGCACGACAGGATGAAGAGTATTCACTGGATGCCAAAGCCCGTACTGCCCTGCATTTATCTTTTAACAAATTGGCTGAGTGGGCAATTGCACATAATCATTCAGAGTTGAACAAGGTTATTCAGGAATATAGCTTACTGGCTCAGGGAGGAACAACACGCGTATTACCGGGACCGACGGGAGAACGTAATACCTATACTCTGTTACCACGTGGTCAAGTTCTTTGTCTCGCGGATAATGAACAGGATGCGCTGACCCAATTGGCTGCGGTGCTTTCTGTTGGCTGTCAGGCTATTTGGGAAAAAGATGATCTGCACCAACAATTGCTGCAACAATTACCGGATGAAATTCGTCATTCCATTCATTTGGTCAATGACTGGCAGAACGAAGACACGACAGAAGATACAACAATAGAAGCGGTCATTTATCATGGTGATTGTGATCAACTTCGCTATATTTGTGAAACTGTCGCACAACGTAAGGGGCCGATTATTTCTGTACAGGGTTTTGCCCGTGGTGAAACTAATCTGCTACTGGAGCGTTTATTGCACGAACGTTCTTTAAGCATTAATACTGCGGCGGCAGGTGGTAACGCCAGCTTAATGACTATTGGTTAAAAAACGGGTTAAAAAAAGAAGAGAAGGGGATGCGTTATTATCGCATCCCCTCCTAAAATTGTTCATCCCGACAAGCGCTATGTCTTTGTCTAATTAACAATGCCCGTTCTGTTGCCAGCTCAGATATTGCTCATATTTACGCAACGCGATATTGTAGTTACTGAAAGCGGACTGAGACAATTTCTCACTCAATTTTTCCTGAATTTTTTCTGGTGTAAACTCTTCTTCAGGATAATTACTTGATGTCAGTAATTCATCCAGTCTCCGCAAACGAACCACATATTCACGTACTGTGCTATGGCTCATTTCTGTTTGTTCAAACAGATACTGTTTAAATGACATTATGTCGAAATAATCAGTCTGGCTGTTGCAATAAATTTCACTACAGAAGCGGCACAGCGCTACAAATTTGCCCTGTAACTCACTCCATGTTTTGTCATCCACCAGTTCAGTCATCTCAGAAATTGCTTCTTTATTGATGACCTGACCGTTAAAAACAAGGGAAATACGGTCAAGCGTCTTATGACAATGTAAACAATGCGTCTGACTATGTTTATAGTCCTTAATATAACGGCTGAGAGGCCGTTTCTTTTGTGTTGTAACAGACATAAGAGATAAAGCCCTGTGTGTAGTCTTAACAAAAAACAAATAAGCAAAAAGTTACTTCTCTGGATTCAAACGCGCCCGCAGCCTTTTTATTGCCTGGCTGTGGAGCTGACTTACGCGGGATTCCCCCACATTAAGCACCGCGCCAATCTCTTTAAGATTAAGTTCTTCCTGATAATACAGCGTCAGAACCATTTTTTCCCTTTCAGGCAACGACTCAATGACATCGATAACCCGTTGACGGAGGTCACCTTCCAGTAATTGTTGCAGAGGGTTTGTCTCATGCTCTTCCTCAATCACTGGTTCACAGCTTTCACCATGAATTTCGTGCCATTCGTCATAAGAAAATAGTTGACTGTTATTGGTTTCTAACAGTATTTGCCGATATTCTATCAGATTAATCTTTAATTCTTTAGCAACTTCCTGCTCACTGGCTGGACGGCCTAACTCTTGCTCAAGTTTACGGATGGTTTGCGTGACTTCCCGTGCATTGCGTCGCACACTACGCGGCGCCCAATCACGGCTCCTCAACTCATCCAGCATTGCACCTCTGATGCGCTGCACCGCATAGGTGGTAAACGCCGTTCCCTGTAAGGAATCATAACGTTCCACCGCATTCAGCAACCCTATGCCACCGGCCTGAAGCAGGTCATCAAGCTCTACACTGGCAGGCAATCTTACCTGTAGCCTCAGTGCTTCATGGCGAACCAGTGGTACATAGCGCTTCCAGAGGCTATTTTTGTCCATCACGCCTTCGGCGGTATACAAATCGCTCACAACAACAGACACCTTTGGATAAGAGACTGGATACCATTATCCAATCACCTAATCGGTACAATCGTTTGAACAATGAAGTAAAAGCGCTTCTTTTTCACCTATGCGAAATTTTTGTTGTCCGCCCGAATGCATCGCAAGTTTCAGGCTGTCCCTGACGAACATTAAAACCGTTTTTAGCAAACAGTTTCTGTAAAGCAGAGATTAAAAAATAAGGATCGGCAAGCCGATCCTTATTTTATAAGCGGGAGCTATACAGGTTGCCCTGTATAAATCCTTAGCTGGAAAATAAAAATTAACGCAGCAAAGACATAACAGTTTGTGGAATCTGGTTCGCCTGAGCCAGAACAGAAGTACCCGCCTGTTGCAGGATGTTGCCACGGCTCATATTAGAAACTTCAGTTGCGTAGTCAGCATCTTCGATACGGCTACGAGCAGCACTCAGGTTGTTAACTGTGTTGTTCAGGTTGTTAACAGTGGATTCCAGACGGTTTTGAACTGCACCCAGAGAGCTACGCAGACTGTCAACTGTTGATAAAGCATTATCCAAATCTTCTAAAGGTTTTTTGATGTCAATAGCATCTTTCTTAGTAACTTTACCTGTCTTAACATCAACATCCGCATTGAACATTACTGTCTTACCATCTTTATCTTCACCACGAATAATAAATTTATCAGTTGAACCCTCAGCGTAGTGAACTTTCGCATTTTTGACATCAGCTATAGCAGCTAAACTAGCTTTATCTATATTGACATCTTTAGGTTTTTTAGGATCAGTGACATTGTCAACAACTTTCTCCACTTCTGCACCATATTTGTTACCAACCAACTCAAATTTATCCAGCTTCAGAGTCTCACGGTCAATTTTTTTCAAATTGATTTTGATGACTTCACCATCATTAGCTCCAACCTGAACAGACATGGAATTGTTTTCACGCAGAACACGGACACCATTGAATTGAGTTTGTTCAGAAATACGGTTAATTTCGTCAAAACGCTCAGTAATTTCTTGGTTAATAGAAGTGATATCGCTCTTAGAGTTGCTGCCATTTTGCGCTTGAACAGCCAGCTCACGGATACGTTGCAGGTTGTTATTGATTTCGTTCAGCGCACCTTCAGTAGTTTGGGCAATGGAAATACCGTCGTTTGCGTTACGAGCAGCCTGAGTCAGACCTTTAACGTTAGCAGTAAAACGGTTAGCGATCGCTTGACCAGCAGCGTCATCCTTCGCGCTGTTAATACGTAAACCAGAAGACAGACGTTCAATAGCTGTACCCAGAGTACCTTTAGATCTTGTCAGGTTATTTTGCGCCAGCAGAGATGAATAGTTAGTATTAATGACTGATGCCATAGTAGAGTTCCTTTTAAAATCAAGTCGATATAATTAGTTTGAGCCTGTTTGCTCACGGTGTTCATCACCGCCAACAGTTTTATCGGCCCCTTAAAAAGAACCTTTAATATTTCTTGAAAAAACTTTTTTATTTTTTTCTCCCTTTTCCCCGATAACCCAAACAGCGCCTGTTCTCATCAATTATTCTGTCCATCAAAAAAATCATTTTGTCAGTAAACTTTTCACAAATTAATCCGATAACAAGTCCAGTGATGCTTTTTATTAAAAGGAGTCAATATGGCTGGCATTTCCTCAGTAGGGTTCGGATCTGGGATGGTAGATCAAAACTTACTGGATAAACTTGAAGCAAATGAAAGAAAACGTTTACAACCATTAACACAGCAACAAAGCAGCTATAAAGCTAAGCTAACCGGTTTTGGCACATTAAAAGGCAGCTTGGAAAAGTTAAAGAGTGCATCCGAAGAACTCAAAAAATTCGATAAGCTCAATACGACCAAAACCAGCGAAGATCATAAAACATTTACACCCAGTACGGATTCCAAAGCCAGTCCAGGTAACTATGTTATTGAAGTCAAACAACTTGCAAATCCTCAGTCTCTGCGCTCTACAGAAGTTGCTGATGTAAAAGCTCTGCAAGGAGAACAAGGTAAAGGCACTCGTACCATTATTATCGATCAGCCGGGTGAACAAGATAAAGCAGGCGAAAAAAAGCCAATGCGCATTTCCCTGAAAGATAATGAAACTTCTCTGATTGAAATCCGTGATGCCATCAATAAAAAAGAGGGCAACGTTAATGCCAGCATCATCAAAGCAGAAGATAATAAAAACTATCTGATCCTGACTTCGAAAAAGGCCGGCACAAAATCCGTCATGACCATCAAAGTTGAAGGTGATGATAAGTTGGGTAAACTGCTGAACTATACATCTGACGGCAAAGGTGGTGGCTCTGGTGCAATGACACAAACGGTGGAAGCGACCAATGCGAAATTAACAGTTAATGGCATTGACATTGAACGCCAAACTAATGAGATAAAAGATGCCCCGGAAGGCATTACCCTAAGCCTGAAAAAAGTCTCGGAAAAAATCACAGAAAAAGTCCCGGGAAAAAGCGACGAAACTCAAGAAGTGTTTAAATCAGAAACTTTGGTTATATCCCGTGATATCGAACCAATGAAAGAGGCAATCAAAAAGTGGGTTGATGCTTATAATGAAGTACAAACCACTTTTGATTCACTGACCAAATTTAAAAAGGTTGGGAAAGGTGAAGCGGCTTCGAAAGACAATGGTCCCTTACTGGGTGACGGTACTTTAAAAGGTATTCAAAGCCAACTAAGGCAACAATTATTTGCAGCACAAAAAGTCGTTGATATTGCTACCCTAAATAAATTGGGCATCAAACAGAAATTGGATGGTACGTTGGAAATCAGCAACGAAAAACTGGAAAAAAACCTGAAAGAAAAACCTGCCAACGTTAAAGCGTTCTTTATGGGGGATGGAGAAAAAACTGGTTTTGCAACCCAGACCTATAATTTATTGAAAAAAACGTTGGATAGCCATGAAGGAACTATCGCAACAGTAACCGAAGGTATCAATAAGAGTCTGAAAACACTGGAAAGGCAAGTAGAACAGACCAACAGAAACATTGATGCTACGATGGCACGCTATAAAAAACAATTTACAGCACTGGATAAACTTGTCAGTTCAATGAGCCAATCAAGCTTATCCTTGGCCCAGCTTTTAAAATAATAAAGGATATTATGTATCAACGTTCGGCAAGCCAGTTATACGCTCAGGTAGATCTTGAGAGCGAAATTATGAATGCCTCTCCTTACCAGTTGATTCAGATATTGTTCAATGGGGCGCTCAGCGCCCTGCGTCGTGCAATTATTCTGATGCAACAGGGGAATATTCCGGAAAAAGGTTTAGCTATTTCAAAGGCAATAAATATCATTGATAATGGTCTCAAAGATGCATTAGATTTCGAGAAAGGCGGCGAAATTGCCCAGAATCTTTTTGCTTTATATGATTATATGGGTCGCCGTTTACTCCATGCCAATTTACGCAATGATGAGAAGGCTATTACCGAAGTGATTGATTTACTTACCGAGATTTCAGATTCTTGGCGGCAAATAGGTCCTCATTACAACGCCAGTCAGGATATTGTTTGATGAAAAATGATCTGGATCTTTTGTCAGCTTACCAGCAGATCCTTAATTTAAGTGAGCAGATGCTTAATTTAGCTAGAAATGAAAAGTGGGATGTACTTGTTGATATGGAAATCACCTACCTGAAAGCAGTAGAAGTGGTTACTCTATTATCAGAAGATTCAGATGCCCCTATTTCATTGCAGCAGAAATTAACCAAAATTTTGCAAACTGTCTTAGATAATGAAAAAGAAACCAGGAGGTTATTGCAAAAACGATTAGATGAACTTAGCGACCTGATTAAACAGGAAAGCTGTAAGCAGTTATTACATGACACTTATGGGCAATTCCCTATCAGTGATTATGAAATGGAGTTAACATCTACAACAGAGAAGACATAAATATAACAACGGCACCATGAGGCTTTATTAATATAATATTAATTAGTCGTATCGTTTATTGATATTCATTTCAGGTGGTGTCATTTAGTCACCATCCATTTTTCGGGTAGTCTAATTCGGCATTATATTTTATGCATAACTTGCAAACGATCAATATAAAAACATATACATTTTCAAAACAAAAAATTAACTCATGGATGATGATAATAGATTTTTCAGACAATAAGCAGTCGGAAGAATAATAAAAATTTATTATTAATTAAAAATTAGATATTCAATGGAATGATATGAAAAAATTTTTTAATTTCACAATATTAATTGACAGACATCCATTGGGAAAAAATAAGTTACCAATAATCTATTCAAAATGGGGAGCACTTTATTCCCAAACGATAGCAGTCATTATCCCTTTTATCGATAATAAAAAATATCCAATGGTTATTATTACCTCATAAATCATCTCAGATAAGGAGTGTTCATTTATCAATTCCACCTATATACCCTATGGATTTCAAGATGCAACTTGAAAGACAACGGGTATATTGATATCACTCTTGGAAGTTATTAATATTCACAATCAGACAGGTCTTGGTGACTGCTTAAGTAGTCACCTGCGATTGAAAATGTATCCTGTCTTTTTCAAAAATTCCCCTACAATGAAACAAGATGAGGCTGTTATGACAAATGATATCTTACAGGCACTCACTTTATTAAAATCTAAAAAATGGATCGATTTGACACATAGTTTTGATCAAGATTCACCCCACTTTTTTATGTTTGACCCTGCTCAAATTAAGACACTGTTTAGTTATCCAGATGGATTCTTCTCCCAACAATTTACTTTTGTTGGTCAATATGGCACTCACATTGATGCCCCTTGCCATTTTATACCTGATGCCCGTTTTCTGAATGAATTGGAATTAAAAGAGCTAGTGTTACCATTAATTGTCATTGACCAATCAGAACGGGCAAAACAAGAGCCTAACTTCTCACTGTCTAAAGATGATATTCTCCAGTTTGAAGCTACACATGGCATTATTGAAGCAGATACTTTTGTCGCGCTAAGAACAGACTGGAGTAAGCGCTGGCCATCTCAGGAAAAAATGAGTAATAAAGATATCAACGGAAATAACCAAACGCCTGGTTGGGGATTAGATGCCCTTAAGTTTCTCTTTGAAGAAAGAAAAATAAAAGCCATCGGGCACGAGACTTTTGATACTGATTCGACCAAAGATGCCAGAAAGAATGGTGCGTTACTCAGCGAGAATTATGTATTGGCACAAGATACTTATCAAATAGAAGTGATGACCAATTTAGATCAAGTGCCAACTCGTGGGGCGGTCATTTTTAATATTGTCGCAAAACCAGAAAAGGCTGCGGGATTTCCGGTACGTTCGTTTGCAATAATTCCATAACCTTCAATCTGATAATGTAGTTCAAGCTCTTTCTGGTAATTGACAGAAGAAAATAATAAGCTTGAACTACTTATATTTTTTAAACTATACTCATATTTATTAAATTTAGATATTTTCTTAAGCCACTATATTTGAATATCGAATAACTAAAACTATTCCTTATACCACTCATTAATAATTATTTCCGCTTCTTTACTATGGATTTGATATGGATGTTTTTTATCATAAGATCCAATAAACCATATGGAGAAACCTTTAAAATAGGATTTTAACTCCATCGTTTCTCTATAAGCACGCCATCCATTAATTTGTATTTCAGAGGAAAATACATCTGAAGTCAGTGGATTCCACGGAGTTCGCAGTCCATATTCACATGCAGGAATATTAAACCCACCAAAATATACCGGTTTTTTAGTTGAACGATGTAACCGCCCAATTTGGTAGATAACTTCTTGATCTCGATTATAAATAGTCGTTGAAAATAAACACTCCATTACTTCTTCATAAGATGGAACTTTCTTGTCTGAAAGTTCAAACCAGCAGTCGATGCCGACAAAATCCACTTTCTTCAAATAAGGCCGATTTATCCTCTGTATAAATTTAGCCTCATAGGAAGGATCCCAAACCGCCGTTATCCACGAATTCATCTGATATATAACATTACCATTATATTGCTTACGGACAAAACTGATAACATCATCCCAATATCCTTCTGCATACTCCATATGAATAAAATTAGAAGCAATTTTTAATCCATAAATATCATATTGATGAGTTATTGAATCAAAAATATCTTGTAATACAATTGTTTTCCAATTCCAGAAAAATTCATTAATATCGTTTGGGTTCCATTCCGTTTCACCAATGGAACCTTGCTGAATGAACGGAAAAGGCTCAACGATAATTTTTATATCATGCTTTAATAGTTCCTTAATCAGATTAATAGCATGCTGTTTTTGATATTGATTCACAGTAAACTTAGAAGATGTTACCTCTGGAATATCGATTTCAACAGGCACATTTACGGTATTTAAATTAAATCGCCTTACATCTTCTAAGATTTTATCTATATTAATAACATCCTGCACCTGTATATTACCTGATTTTATTTTATCTTTTTTGACAGAGTTTCTTTGCATTAATTCCTGAGAAGAAATGTTTTTCATAATCACCTCGGATATTTAGCCAATTTATTTAATTGTCAATTATGTACTTTATCCTTTTTGAAGCAGAAATGATGGTATAAATTTACTTGAGGTGAGATTTTTTATGAAATAACTTTTGCCAGCAGTTAAGAAGCCATCCCGATAGGATCTTATTTTAAGCAGTAAGATGGCTGTTCAAACAACCATCCTTACCCGCCCGCACCAGCTTCCGTTATCTGTTGTGCCCGGCGCATATTGGCAAACATTCATCGGTCGAACGACGGAATGACTCAAAGGCAGCATCGGCCTGATGGATATCAAATTCAAATACCTGAACAAAGGTATCTAACAATGATATAACCTGCTTTTCCCTTCATACCCGAAAAACAATACAGCCGCAGTAATGCGGCTGTATGATTGAGATCAGTGTTGTCTTGCTTCAAAACTAGAACAGACTATTTTTTATCTGACTGGAGGAAATCGAAATAGTCAGGCGTGACAAGAATTGGAATGAATTGCCCATCAGACAGTGATGAATTGGAGACATCTGATAATCTGAATTTCATTTCTTTACCCAGCTCAACTCGACTAAATACTATCGGGTAATCTTTAATTTTCGAACTTGTCATATACGTTCCTAGACTGACAAGTGTTGGCAGTGGTTTTGCCCCTTTCTCAACAACGACGCTCATTTTGATATCAAGTTTACCGATATCTTTTTTTGCTTTTTTGACTTTCTCAAGCACATGTGAATCAATCATAACTCCAGCAAAGACATCTTCATGCGAATAGACATAAAAATTAGCACCATCGAATTGAGCCCCTTTTTCTGTATATGCCCCAACTTCAACAGGAACGGTAAAATGTGCATAGGAATCAAATTTCTTGCGATAGCATTCCACATATTCAGCATTTTTAAAAATCGTGGGGACTTTCTGTTTTAATTCGATGAGGTTCTTTGATTCTTTCCGTGAGTCTTCATAGTCATTACACCCTGACACTTCAATATCAATATCACCCTTAACCAGTTTATGTTCAACCGCGGTGAGATCATCCGTATTCACTTTCGTTTCAACATCCACTTTACAGCCAGAAAGAATAAGTACTGAGCTTGCAACTGCCAACCATTTTTTCATTTTAAATACCTTTATATCATTAGAATATGTCCATATCATTATGATATTTAATCACAAAAAGTTCATAAAATTCAATATCTTTGTAACGCCACAAGCCGCTCATTATAACGATTAATCATGACAATCCCCCACAGGTCAAACGCCTCTTCCAAATCTATTGACGTTTTGAGTTTGGTGAGGATGGCGTAATCGCCAATTTTCGGCGCATTGGACAGAGGATACTATGCTGTGCCATTTTTGATCCCTTAAGGTAATGGCACAGCAGCTTGTGGCTTGTGTTTAGGTCAGGATATTCAGGCCGATAGGAATGATTTTAGCGGGTTACAACCCCCGTTATGCTACCGACTATTTTTTCTTGATATTCGTTGACTAACGAACGCATCAAATTCGCTGTCTGAATCTGAACGCTGAGGCCTTGATACTCGTTGACTAACAAACTCATCAAATTCACTGTCTGGATTTGAAGATTGAGGGTAGTACCACTTATACAAACCATAGGTGGTATCATGCCTCAGTTGTCTGTCCGCCTCCTCTGAATAATAGTGACCACCTCTATCTGTCCTATCAATAAAATAACGGCTTATATTGGATATTGAACGAAATTGCGTCGTTGGATATACCCTCGTACCCCCTAACGAGCCTTTAACTGGCATATTGATATGATTAGCTAATGCTTGAGCAAGCCCATTTGCTCCAGAGTGGCAAGCTATTATTCTGACACATTGGATATTTTGTCCTCTGTTTTTTATATCAGTTAATAATGCATTGATTGTTTTGCAAAAAACATTCAAATTCATTCCAAGATTATACATACATGCTCCAGCAAATAATATTGAACTACCCACTGGAGAGCCGTGTCCTACAATATTCAACCTATATCCAGGCTTATGCTTTGGTTTGTCTAAAAAATAATGAAACCGCTTCTCCTGATGAAAATTCATTTCAGTCGTTTTCTGCATCAACACATCATGAGTCATTGCGATGATATTGGAAATTGTGTGACGATACTGGCCCATACCCCCTCCTACATTCAATTCAGCTTTTAATACGTGGCAGATACAGCCTTCTAGTGCCATGATGCTCTGGAAATAACACTTTATAACGTTAATTTCAGTTTATGCCAGTCAAATGTATTTCAACAGGCCGCTTCATCCTAAAAACAGCATGTTGTCACGGGTAAAGGTTCGTCGCATTTTTCACAATGTTGTTGCTGTCGCTTAGCTATCTGTTTTTTAATGAACGGTCATCCGTTCGAATTAGCATTGTAAGATACTCATTCACGCCATAAGAACAAAACAAAAACAGTGTCTAAGGATATCATAATGTGCTGATTCAATTGGTAACTCAGACTGAGCTCATATTCTGCGGGCCTGCCAAAAAACACGACGCCAATAAATGTTATCAAGAGAGGAACGTATCACACCTTTACTAGTCGATGCGTGAATAAATTTATTATTGATATCATAAATACCAACGTGTAACCCATTATCACCACTACCGGTTTTGAAAAATACCAAATCACCCGGCATTAAATCTTTTTTACTAATCCGTGTACCCAATTGGGTCTGTTCACTCGTTGTCCGTGGAAGCAGGATATTAAAACGATCATGAAAAGTACGATAAACAAAGCCAGAACAATCAACACCTCGCTGATCTATGCCACCGTAACGATAAGGTGTTCCTTGCCATTGTGTAAGCTGCTCTTTTAACTGTGCAATAACAATAATCGGATCAGAAAGTGCTGCTCGTAATGGAGGTAAATTTGATTTCGAAATAGGATTGGAGCATCCAATCAGAAATAAGCTCAGTAATAAACACAAATGTCTTATTCTTATTATCATCAATCAGCCTCTCTGCCTTCTGGTCTGCTAATAAACCAAACTCCCAATAAAATTAACGAGATCCCTATTGTTTTCAGTAATGAAATATCTTCATTAAACCAGGGTAATAATACCGCCAATAGATAAACAAAAATATAGCTCAGACTGATAAGCGGATAGGCTTTATTCAACGGCAGATATTTCAAAACAAAAATCCAACTGAACATAGATAATGCGTAACTCACTAGTCCCACCATCACCATCAATAAGGATCTATGATGCAACCAAAGCCAACCGACATCCAACCAATGTCTAGATAAAGAAAGTTCAGGTAACTGTGCCATTCCCCACTTCAATAATAGCTGAGCAACAGTAATCAGCAGGACACTTACCACTCCCCAAAAATACCCTTTCATTGATTTAAGCTCATCAATAAAATTCCCGACATAATTAAAAACACACCTATCCAGTGTCTTATTCCGGCTCTTTCATGATACAGAAATTGTCCTATCAGCGTTACCAGTACAAAATTGATACTCAGCATAGGATAAGCAATACTCAGCGGTAGAAATTGCAGCAAACGTAGCCAGAATATCATCCCTATACCTAACAGAAGAATAGCACCAACTAACCATGCCACTACAATTGCTGGTTTATAGGGATCATCTTTTTTTCCCCAACGGGTAACAGCTTGTTTCTGGCAAATTTGTCCTGCACAAGTTAATAAACTAACCAGTATCAATAACCCTATACTACTGTTCATATCATGACTGCTTCTTATAAATCACAAGGACAAAACGATAGTTACGCTGTATCAAATCAGGTTCAGGCAACTCAGGAAGCATCCCTCCTGTAGGCAGTAAGAAAACCACTGCAACCTGTCCCTCTTTCCGCGCACTGGCCAACCATGAGGGAAATTGTTCTTGTGTTATATACCGATTGCGACTATCTGGATAATCCAATCCATATTCCAATTCACCCTTGTTTTGAAATAAGTAAATATCACTGCGTTTCAATTCCCACGCAACTGCGGCTCCTAATCCAACTGACCCAGATAAAATATACTTACTTTCAGTCAGCTCTTTTTCATTTTGCCTGATAAAATTCTGCGGCAACTTAGAATTAATTGTCTTATCTGGTAATGCACTACCTATTGATAAACTCAGGACAATTGAACAAGCGGCAGCCCACTGCCAATGTTTACCATTGCGTATAAAACAGAAATAACCCACTATCCCCCAAAACCCAAAAGTGAAAATTCCTACCATCCATTTAAGCCATTCATTGGATTGGTAAAGAGGACGATTAGAAACAATTTCCAGAAATACAAGCGCCAGTATTGCTATCAATCCAATGAAAACATTTATCAATCCATTGAGCTTTAATGCCTTCATATTGCCATTCTTCATGTTATCAACAGCATACTTTGCCATCATTAATGCTAAAGGCCCGATAAATGGCAAAATGTAAGTTGGCAGTTTTCCTTTAGAAATGCTAAAAAATAGCAATGGGACAAAAAACCAACAAAACAGGAAGAACATCTCAGGATGATTTTTTTTCTCTTGCCAACTTTTGAGCAAAGCGCCGGGTAATAATCCTAGCCACGGAATAACACCTAAAATCAATATCGGCAGGTAATACCAAAATGGGGCGGAATGCTGCGCATGATCAGAAGCAAAACGCTGTATATGCTCTACCCAGAAAAAATAATGCCAATAATCAGGCTCTCGCAAAGTAATTGCGAGCACCCACGGCAAACTAATCAAAACAGCACAAATAATTGCAAGCGGGCCAAAACGAACCATTTCCAGAAAACGTTTCTGGTATATCGTGATCGGTATCATGGATATTACCGGCAGAGCCAATGCCAGAAAACCTTTTGTCAAAAACGCCATACCACAGGTTATACCCAGTACAGACCAGGCCCAAATCCGTTCACGGCGACTACTGGCCTTTAGTGCCCAGTAACAGCTTACTATTCCTGCCGTGATCCACAGTGAAAACATGGGATCAAGAACACTATAAGTACCGACAGCAAAAACGATAAACATAGAGATATAAATCAGGCTAGCAATAAATGCAGTCTGGCGAGATTGCCACATCATCATAGCTAATCGATAAAGAAGAATTGCACTCATTATAATGCTGAATACAGCACCAAAACGCACCGCAAAATTATTATCCCCAAAGATCCACTGGCTAATGTTATTTATCCAATATCCAGCTACTGGTTTTTCAAAATAACGGATATCCAAAAAATAAGGAACTATCCAATCTCCGCGTTGTAACATTTCCCGACTGATTTCAGCATATCGTGTTTCGTCTGGTTGCCACAAAAGTCGGCTATTCAGAGGGATCAGGTAGGTAAAGATAAAAAAAAGAGCCATCAGAACGCCCCCGGCTCTATTCATCCAAGTATCTGACATATTTGTTTTATACCTCTTGTTGGCAACCTAACCAGCCTTCACGACCAGAAAAATCTGAACGGATAATTCTCCCAACAGGCAATGTATCTCTATTTTCTGGTAATAAATCACATAACTTGCAAAACTGAATATCTTGCTGGTGGAGCATATCCAGCAATGCTTTAAACTGCGGTGCTTTGGACATTCCTTCAACTTCTGTATGAATGGTATAAACAGGAACACCTTGAGCATTTTTGATTGCATCAAGAATAAAGTGGTTAAAATCCGCATCACTGACCTGCGTTCCAACAACTTCATCATAGGTCGGCAATGTCACAGGAATTTGAACAGTACCTAAGCTACCGTCCGGCAACAATGGCCTGAATGGATGTGTTCCCCGGCAATCACTGTTGTAGTCAAAACCAAATTGCTGCTTGACTGCCAATACACGTTCATCTGCCCGCCAGCCAGCAACAGCAGAGCATGTCACGGAGTGCCCTGTCGCCTGTTCCAGAGCATCAATGCCAAGTTGTATCTGTTCTGCCAGTTCTGATTCTGACCAATGCCCTGCTTTTGCCTGCCAACCCTGATGATCCCACGCATGCAGACCCACTTCATGGCCTGCATCCAGGGTTGCTTTCATCAAATAACCTAAATCTTTTGCAATTTTCTTTCCCGGCCAGGCTGTACCGGCTAATAGAATATTCAGACCATAAAGAGATACTGCCTTTGATCTCAACATCTTCCACAGAAATTTAGGCCTTAGCAGGCGCCATAAATGACGTCCCATATTGTCTGGACCAACGCTAAAAAAGAAACTAGCCTGAATATGATGACGCTGTAAAATCTTAAGTAATTGCGGCACACCTTCCCTGGTGCCCTGGTAAGTATCTACATCAATTCTCAAGCCAACTTTTTGCATCATATATTCCCTGAGTATTCTTTCTTCCTTTTTAGCTCTTTCACCGCATCACGCAAGAAGAAATCCAATGTCTCATCAATGGTTTGTGCCATATTGATCGTGGGTTTCCATCCCAACAGATGTTCCGCATTTTTAATGCTCGGCTTACGGTGTTCAACATCCTGATATCCCTGACCATAATAACTACTGCTTTCGATTTTCTTGAATCCGGCAAACGGAGGAAAATATTCTCGTAGTTCATGTTTTTCAAAGCTATTTAGCAATATTTCAGCTAATTGACGGATACTGGCCTCATTCGTCGGATTACCAATATTGATAATCTGGCCGTCACACAAACCATTTTGGTTCTCGATAATTCTGAATAACGCTTCAATTCCATCATGAATATCAGTGAAACAGCGCTTTTGCTCTCCCCCGTCAACCAACTTAATGGGGGAACCTTCCACCAGATTTAAAATTAATTGAGTAATTGCTCTTGAACTACCAATACGGGCTGAGTTCAAATTGTCTAACCTTGGCCCCATCCAGTTAAATGGTCGGAACAAAGTAAATTTCAAACCCTCTTTTTCGCCGTATGCCCAAATAACACGATCAAGCAATTGCTTAGAAACTGAATAGATCCAACGCTGTTTGTTGATTGGTCCCACAATTAAACGAGAAGTATCCTCATTGAATTCCTTGTCGTCACACATGCCATAAACTTCAGAAGTGGACGGGAAAATAATCCGTTTATTGTATTTCACGCAATAGCGAACAATTTTCAGGTTTTCTTCAAAATCTAATTCAAAAACACGTAACGGATTACGGGTATATTCGATAGGTGTAGCTATCGCCACTAATGGCAGCACAACATCACATTTTTTAATGTGGTATTCGATCCATTCGGTGTGAATGCTGACATCCCCTTCAATAAAATGAAAATTTGGATTACCAATAAAACGCTCAATAGCAGAAGAGCCAATATCCATTCCATAGATATCATAATTACCATCGTTCAACAGACGTTCTGTCAGATGATTCCCGATAAATCCGTTAACCCCCAGAATCAAAACACGTTTACGGCGGCTGATTTGTGTTGTGTCTTTTGGCCCAAACCGAATGCCTGTCACAATTCCCATTTCCACAGCAAGTCGGCGGCCCTGCACATAAATACCGGACTCACTCTGTCCACTGACAATCTCTAATGCCCCTTCTCCGCACGCAATAATCAGTGGATCCGTAGAAAGCACAGTTCCTGCCTGTTTATCATGGGCTTTATCAATTGGGAGTGAACGCCAAATCGTAATTTTACGCTCACCAAGGAAAGTAAATGCGCCTGGATAGGGTTCTGTTACCGCCCGGACGAGGTTATTAATCTCTTCGGCAGACTTATGCCAGAAAATTTCCCCATCCTCTGCTCTCCTGCGACCAAAATAAGTTGCCTGATTTTCATCCTGCGGAATAGAGGGGTAATTATTCGCCTTTATCTGAGGCAGAATATTATCCAATAGCTCAACTGCGGCTTCACGAATTTTGCCATGAATATCCAATGACGTGTCTGTTTTCTCAATTTGTACTGCCTGTTGAGCAACAATATTTCCGGCATCTGCCTTAGCTACCATTTTATGCAGTGTTACACCTGTTTCTGTCTCACCATTTAATATCGCCCAATTAACAGGAGCACGACCACGATATTTAGGTAATAATGAACCATGTAAGTTAAATGCTCCTTTTGTTGCCAGTGATAAAATATCCTGACTGAGCAGATCGCGATAATAAAATGAGAAAATAACATCCGGCTGCATTTCACTAATACGTTCAATCCAGAGTGGATGATTCACATTCTCTGGAGCAAAGACAGGTAAGCCTATATCAGCACCAATATGTGCCACAGAAGAGAAAAAATTATTTTCATTCGGATCATCGACATGCGTAAAAACAGCCTGGATATTAAAACCCGCTCTCACTAATGCATTAAGCCCGACACAACCAATATCATGATAGGCAAAAATAACGGCTTTCATTTTTTTTCTTCCTTAATTACTGTTGGATTTTTAGCTCCAACCACTTTTTGAATAAAATAGCGTGGACGTGCACGAACATCGTTATATATCCGGCCGATATATTCTCCGAGTAACCCCATCGCAATAAACTGTGCACCAATAAACATGAAAAGAATGGCAAATAAAGTAAACACTCCTTCAGCAGCCCAGATAGAACCAAAAATAAGGCGCAAAGCGATCAACAATACGGCCAGCAGGAAACCCGTCACAGCAATAATGCTTCCCACAACACTCAATAACCGTAATGGTGCTGTTGTCAGACAAGTTAACAGGTCGTACATCAGGTTTATCAGCTTCATAAAGCTGTACTTAGAATCACCGAACTCACGCTCTGCATGAGCTACATCAATTTCGATTGTTTTGCGGGCGAATGTGTTAGCCAGAATGGGAATGAAGGTGCTACGTTCATGACACTGTAACATCGCTTGCACAATATGGCGGCGATATGCCCGTAACATACAACCATAATCCCCCATTGAACGCCCCGTTGCTTTTGTGATCATTGCATTAATGAGCTTAGAGGCGGTCTTACGGAACCAAGAATCCTGACGATTGGCACGGCGTGTACCGACAACATCATATCCCTCTTCGGCTGTTTTCACTAAACGGGGGATCTCTTCCGGTGGATTTTGTAAATCTGCATCAAGGGTGATAATAAGATCACCATCGGCCTGATGAAATCCCGCCATAATTGCAGAGTGCTGCCCATAATTACGGTTCAGCAAAATTGCAATGACATCATTTTTAGGATCTTTAGCTGCTCGAGTTAAAATATCGGCGGAGCTATCGCGGCTACCATCATCCACTAAAATTAATTCGTATTTCTGCTCAAGTTGCTGACATGCAGATATCGTCCTTTCCAATAATTGAGGCAAACTTTCTTCTTCGTTATAAACCGGAATAACAACCGAAACTTTTTTTATTTTTTCAAACACCACTATCTACACTCCGCAAGAATTTCCAACACTGCATTCACAACACGATCTATATCATCATTGTTCATATCCGGAAAAAGAGGTAACGAACAAAGTGTTGCCGAATTCCACTCAGATTCGGGCAGAGACAGTGCTGGGTAACGTTCCCGATAATATTTTTGTGTATGCGCTGCTCTGAAATGTAATCCTGTGCCGATATTGCGTTCTTTTAAGCGCGTCATGAAAGTATCGCGGTCAATACCGCAAATACTTTGATCAACACGTACCATGAATAAATGATGAGAGTGTCGATGTTCATATTCAGGCACACTCAACATCTGTAAAGGGGTATCTTTAAGAGCAGAAGAATATCGTGCTACCAGCTCTCGGCGGCGGGCATTCATGGATGCCAATTTACTGAGCTGGACAACTGCCACTGCCGCATGAATATCTGACAAGTTATATTTGAAGCCCGGTTCAATAACTTCTGCCTGAGGTTTCCTGCCCTGGATTTGCCGATCAAAGGCATCAACAGACAATCCATGAAATTTCAAACAACGAACTCGCTGCGCAAGTTCATCACTATCTGTAACCAACATGCCGCCTTCCGCACATGTCATATTTTTGATGGCGTGGAAAGAAAAAATAGCCGTTCCTCGTTCACCAACCCATTCATTCTTATAGCGGGTTCCCACTGCATGAGCGGCATCTTCAATCAAGGGGATATTAGCTTCTTTTGCAACCGCACGCAGAGCATCAAGATCACAGGGTGCACCTGCATAGTGGACAGGGATAATTGCTTTAGTTTTCGGCGTAATAGCCTGTTTAATCGTTTTGGCATTAACCATCAGGGTATCACGATCCACATCGACCATAACTGGCTCTGCACCTAACAGGCAAATCATATTGATAGTAGAAACCCAGGTTTGGGAAGGCGTTATTACTTCATCACCAGATCCAATACCTAACGACAGCAAGGCTAAATGCATTCCCGCCGTAGCAGAATTCAAAGCTATCGCATGCCTGCAACCAAACATACGAACAAAGTCCTGTTCTAACTGTTGGTTTTGTGGCCCTGTTGTAATCCAACCTGAACGTAAAACTTTTTCTACTGCTTCTATCTCTTCATTTCCAATTGATGGACGAGAGAATGGTAAAGAATTATCCATAATCGCCTTGTGTAGCCTGATTTATTTTATGGTAGAAAATATTTATTAAAAAAATAATAACAAGCAAATAAAGTACGGACAATCAATAAATTAAAGAAAATTAATCAATTAAAGTGATTGTATTTATGAAAATTAATCATGATTGACTCTCCATAATTTATAGTTATTATTTTGGATATGTCTAATGTTTATTTCAAAAATTTCAGATAAATTTATTTCATTCATAATATCCTGTGGAGTACCAGACATAAATAATTTACCATGTAAAAGTAACCATACATTACTAGCTTGTTCGTAAGTATGATTAATATCGTGACTACTCAATAAAACAGAACCACCTAATATACAAAATTGGTTAATCAACTTATCTAAGATAGCTTGTTGGGTGATATCAAGGTTATTAGTTGGTTCATCAAGAAGTAATAATTTTCCAGCCGGATTCAATTCAGGCCATACTTGCAAAAAAGCACCTGCTAATCTGACTCGTTGCCATTCTCCTCCCGATAATTGCCCAATTGTTGAAGACAGTAGTGTGGTCAATTTCAGTTGCCGACAAAGTTCATATAACACCTCTTCTCCTTCAGATAATCGTGCCAACTCAGGGCGGTACATATCCAAATATTGAAAAACAGGCATAACCGGGACTGACGCGGATTGAGAGAACCATGCCCGACATTGCGCTAATTCACTTTGTCGATAATCACGCAATTCTTTGCCATTAATATAAATATTGCCACCGTAAGGCAAAACTCCGGCAATTGCTGCAAGCAAAGTGCTTTTTCCTGAACCGTTCAACCCAACTAAGTGAACTTTCTCGCCGGCTTTTACTGATACAGATAGTGATGCCAGCCTGTTACTAACCGTGATATTATTCAATACTAAAAATGGTCGATGAGTCATGCTATCTTCCCTACTCTTTTATTTCTTTGTTATTCTCTTCGTGCTTTTCCGTAAACTATTAGGTCACTTATTAATGCTCAATATGTATGACCAGGTGTAGATATGACTAGCATGTAGCTATGCTTGGGGTGTTTTTAATAACAACCAGATAAAAATGGGAGCTCCTAACGTTACAGTAACAACACCGATCGGTACTTCAGCATGGGATAAAGACAAACGAGAAATTAAATCTGCCAACAGCAAGCAACTCCCTCCCGCCAATGTACAGGTTGGTAGTAAAGTTTTATGATCCGTAAGGCCAATCAGCCTCAAAATATGGGGAAGCACCAAACCGATAAAACTGATCGCTCCGGCAAGAGCAACACTTAAACCAACCAATAATCCCACAGCCGATACAAATAAATTACGCCATTTATTATGAGATATTCCCAATTGTTGCGCCTGCAATTCCCCCAGGGAGAGGTAATTAAGTATCTTCCCGGTTCCGCTTAACCAGAAAATAATAGGGATCAGTGCTATCACCAGCCATATTTGCCGCCAATCAATACCGCTAAAACTTCCCATCATCCAGTACATCAATTGGCGCAAATCCAGACTGGTGCTGAAATAAACCATCCATGTCATCATGGCCCCGAATACAACACCGAAAGCTACGCCAATTAATAATAAGCGTGCATTAGTCACCCGGTGCCTTTTAGAGAAAGCCAATAAAATCGTGGTCATAAGTAGTGCCCCTAAAACTGCACCGATACTTAATATCCACAATGGAGCAATACCATGAAAAACAAGGATCAAAAAAACAACGACTACTCCCGCACCATTACTAATTCCTAATAGTCCGGGTTCAGCCAATGGATTTTCAAATAACGCCTGCATAACTGCACCAGACGCGGCCAAACTTGCACCAACGGCAAACACTGCCAGTGCTCTGGGCAATCTTAATTGCCAAATAAAAAGCCGTGCAGGATCAGACAACCATTGATTGGGCCAGAACCATATTTCCCCTGCGCACAGTGATAAAATAAACAGCACAATTGATAAAGTGAATAAAAGGGCCATTATCCGATAATCACGTTTTCTCTGGCGTGTGATCAGTTCAGAGACAGAAAGTGTCGATAAGGAGTATGTAGGTAACATGAAGAGTAAAATTATTCAGAATGGAATATAAGAAAAAAGACCGCTTAGAGGCGGTCTTTTTATGCATTATTCTTTTGGTAAGGCTTTTTCTACCCGACTTTTCAACTTCTGCCCCGGGCGAAAAGTGACAACTCGGCGAGCAGTAATTGGAATATCCTCGCCAGTCTTCGGGTTACGACCTGGACGTTGATTTTTATCTCTCAAATCAAAGTTGCCAAATCCAGATAACTTAACCTGCTCCCCATTCTCCAAAGAACGACGCACTTCTTCAAAGAACATTTCCACTAGATCTTTAGCGTCACGTTTGCTAATACCCAGTTTTTCAAACAGATTTTCTGACATTTCAGCTTTAGTAAGCGCCATAAGTTCAGTCCCTCAAGGATGCTTGGAATCGCTGTTCTAATGCAGCAACGCATTTGTTAACGGTCGCAGCAATCTCTTCTTCTTCCAGTGTACGCGAGGTATCCTGCAAGATTAAGCTAATAGCAAGGCTTTTACAGCCTTCCGCGACACCTTTACCACAATACACGTCAAATAAGTTTATGCCAACTATATGATTTATGCCAACTTTCTTACATTCAACCAGAATATCTTCTGCGGCTACATTTTCAGGCACAACTATCGCGATATCACGGCGATTGGATGGGAAGCGAGAAACTTCCTTCATTTCAGGAATTATGCGGTCCGCAAGATTGGCCCACAACAATTCGAATACCACGGTGCGGCCATTCAAGTCAAGTTTACGTTCCAGCTCTGGATGAACAACCCCAATATAACCAATGTAATTATTTCCCAGATAAATCCCGGCACTTTGTCCGGGATGCAAAGCAGGATGTTCTTCTGCTTTAAAGGAAATCTCGGATAGTTTACCCGTCAGTTCTAAAACGGATTCTAAATCACCTTTCAGATCAAAGAAGTCAACTGCTTGTTTTTCAATCGACCAGTGTTCATCGAAACGATTTCCGGCGATTACACCGCCAAGCATCAATTCCTGCCGGATTCCATATTCTGCGCTTTCATCAGGCACAAAACGTAGACCTGTTTCAAATAATCGAACTCTATTCTGTTGACGGTTCTGATTATACGCAACAGTAGTCAATAATCCTGTCAACAAAGACAAACGCATTGCAGACATATCAGCCGAAATTGGATTTGGCAGGATCAATGCTTCTTGCTGTGGATGCAAATACTGCTGGATCTTAGGATCAACAAAACTATAGGTAATGGCTTCCTGATAACCTTTGTCCACCAGCATGGTTTTTACACGTTTCAGGGATAAGTCCGCTTCACGATGTGAAATCATTACCAAATCAGCACGTACAGGTACATCAGGGATATTGTTATAACCATAAATACGGGCAACTTCTTCAATCAGATCCTCTTCAATCTGCATATCGAAACGCCAGCTTGGTGCAACTGTTTCCCAACTATCATTATGCTCTGTTACCTGACAACCTAAACGTGTCAGAATATCTGTGACCTGTTCATCAGCAATATGATGGCCAATCAGACGATTCAATTTGCTGCGAGTCAGAGTGATAGTTGCTGGCTTCGGCAAATGAGACTCACTGGTAACATCGATGATCTCACCAGCTTCCCCACCACAAATAGCAATCAATAACTGAGTCGCATATTCCATCGCTTTGTATTGGAGCTGTGGATCAACGCCTCGTTCAAAACGATGGGAAGCATCTGTATGCAGACCATAACGACGGGCACGCCCCGTAATTGCTAATGGTGCAAAGAAAGCACATTCCAGCAGAATATTCTGGGTTTCAGCATTAACTCCAGAATATTCGCCGCCAAAAATGCCTGCGATTGCAAGTGCCTGCTTTTCATCAGCAATGACGAGAGTATCAGCAGAAAGTTCCGCTTGATTACCATCTAGCAGAGTTAATTTTTCACCCTGCTCTGCCATACGCACGATAATTGAACCGCTTAGACGTTCTAAATCGAATGCGTGCAATGGTTGACCCAATTCAAGTAATACATAATTCGTCACATCAACAGCAGGATCAATAGAACGAATACCACCACGACGCAGCTTTTCACGCATCCATAACGGTGTCACTGCCTTAACATTAACATTCTTGATAACTCGTCCCAGATAACGTGGGCAAGCTTCTGGTGCATCAACACGAATAGGGAATGTTGCATCTGTAGATGGTTTAACAGCGTCGATCTCTGGCTGAGTCATTGACAGTTTATTGATAACCGCAACATCACGTGCAACCCCTTGAATGCTCAAGCAATCAGCACGGTTAGGTGTAATGCTGATTTCAATCGCATTATCATCCAGTTTCATGTAATCACGTAAGCCGGTGCCAATTGGCGCATCCGCGGGCAATTCGATGATACCGTCCTGATCACTGGCAATTCCCAGTTCAGAAAACGAACAAAGCATACCTTCCGATGGCTCACCACGTAATTTGGCAGCTTTTATTCTGAAATCACCCGGTAGTACAGCGCCAACAGTAGCAACAGCTACACGAAGCCCTTGACGACAATTTGGCGCACCACAGACAATATCCAACAAGCGATCGCCACCTACATTGACTTTTGTAACACGCAATTTATCCGCATTCGGATGCTGAGCACATTCAACAACTTCACCAACAAAAACACCGTGGAATTGACCTGCTATTTTTTCAACACCGTCAACTTCCAAACCTGCCATGGTGATCTGATCAGATAATTCTTCACTACTGATGGCGGGGTTCGCCCACTCGCGTAACCAGAGTTCACTGAATTTCATGAGATATTCCCGCCTTATTTAAACTGTTTAAGGAAGCGCAAATCATTTTCGAAGAAAGCACGCAGATCGGTAACGCCGTAACGCAGCATAGTCAAACGTTCCATTCCCATACCAAAGGCAAATCCAGAGTAAACTTCAGGATCAATACCTACATTACGTAATACATTCGGATGCACCATGCCACAACCTAATACTTCCAACCACTTGCCATTTTTCCCCATCACATCAACTTCTGCAGATGGCTCAGTAAATGGAAAATAAGACGGACGGAAACGAACTTGCATATTTTCTTCAAAGAAATTGTTCAAAAAATCATGTAGAGTACCTTTCAGATTGGTGAAGCTGATATTTTTATCAACAATCAACCCTTCTATCTGATGAAACATTGGCGAGTGTGTCTGATCATAATCATTTCGGTATACACGGCCAGGGGCAATAATGCGGATCGGCGGCTGACGATCTTTCATTGTACGAATCTGTACCCCTGAGGTTTGTGTGCGCAGCAAACGCGTTGCATCAAACCAGAAAGTATCATGATCAGCACGAGCCGGATGATGAGAAGGAATATTCAAGGCATCAAAGTTATAATAGCTATCTTCAATTTCCGGGCCTGATTCAACAGAAAAGCCCAACTCACCAAAGAAAGTTTCGATTCGTTCAATCGTGCGAGTGACAGGATGTAATCCGCCATTTTCCATACGACGGCCAGGCAATGAAACATCAATTTTCTCTGCTGCCAAACGGGCATTCAAAACATCCGCTTCCAATTTGGCCTTACGTGCATTCAAAGCCTCCTGGACTTCTTGCTTTGCCTGATTAATAACAGCCCCTGCTGCTGGACGTTCCTCGGCAGGCAAGTCACGCAGCGATGACATCTGGAGAGTTAAATGGCCTTTTTTTCCCAGGTATTCAACTCGCACCAAATCCAACGCGGCAACATCCTGGGCTTCTTCTACGGCTGCTTTTGCTTTTGCAACCAGCTCAGTAAGATGTGACATCGTTTTCCTCTTCCTTCGGCCAGATGGCCTTTTAGTTGTTATCGACTATGCCCTCATCAATATTTGTATATCTATTAATGAGGTCATAGAAATAAAAAAGCCTCCACGGTGGAGGCTCAAGCGCTGTTTTTCGTTTCTTTTCTTACGCGCAAAGCCTCCCTAATTTCAGGTAGTAAAGTAAAAAAAGAAACGAAAAAAGGCTAATTCCATCATTTTTATTCTTTCTCCTATATCCTTTTAAGCTGGCTATTTCTGCCTGACTAGAAAATTTGACTAATAGTAAGCATATTTTTGAAAAAGTAAAAGAGGGAGCATTGCTCCCTCTTTTAACCTGACTTATGCCAGAGCGCCCTTCGCTTTTTCAACCAGAGCAGCAAATGCTACTTTGTCGAATACAGCGATATCAGCCAGAATCTTACGGTCAATTTCAATCGAAGCCTTTTTCAGGCCGTTGATGAAACGGCTGTAAGACATGCCGTTCTGACGTGCAGCAGCGTTGATACGAGCAATCCATAGTTGACGGAATTGACGTTTACGCTGACGGCGGTCACGGTAAGCATACTGACCAGCTTTGATAACAGCCTGGAAAGCAACACGATAAACGCGCGAACGAGCACCGTAGTAACCTTTCGCTTGTTTCAAAATTTTCTTGTGACGTGCACGGGCAATAACACCACGTTTTACGCGAGCCATATACTTCTCCTATCGTCTCTGAGTTCTAATCTAAAAATTGCTTATGCGTATGGCAGACAAGCAACAACCAGGCCCAGATCCCCCTTGGAGACCATGCCTTTTGGACGTAAATGACGTTTACGTTTAGTTGATTTTTTAGTCAGAATGTGACGAAGGTTAGCGTGCTTACGCTTGAAACCGCCGCTTGCAGTTTTCTTAAAGCGTTTAGCTGCGCCGCGTACTGTTTTAATCTTTGGCATTTTAATATCCACTTCGCATTGTTAATTACAACGAACTAGTAAGGCGAATAGACTCCATCCAAATGGTTAGAGCCTATTACTTGTCTGCCTGACTATTTCTTCTTAGGAGCGAGCACCATGATCATCTGGCGGCCTTCGATCTTCGATGGGAAGGATTCGACTACAGCCAGTTCACTCAAATCGTCACGAATACGGTTAAGCATTTCGATACCAATCTGCTGATGCGCCATTTCACGTCCACGGAAACGCAGAGTGATTTTGGCTTTATCGCCATCTTCCAGAAAACGAACCAGGTTGCGTAGTTTGACCTGATAGTCGCCTTCATCTGTACCAGGACGGAATTTAATTTCCTTGACCTGAATAACCTTTTGTTTCTTTTTCTGTTCTTTGATTGACTTACTCTTCTCATAGAGGAACTTGCCGTAATCCATGATACGACAAACCGGCGGTTCGGCATTGGGGCTGATTTCCACCAAATCAACACCAGCTTCCTCAGCTTTTTCAAGAGCTTCTCTCAGACTGACAATACCAATCTGTTCGCCATCTAATCCAGTTAAACGAACTTCAGAGGCGCGAATCTCTTCATTAATGCGATTTGGGCGCGCCGGTTGAATTCTTTTTCCGCCTTTAATACCTTATTCCTCCAATTGACGAAGATTACGACTGCGTATTTCTGCCAGCAGTTTCTCTGTAAACTCGCTGACATCTATGCTACCTAAATCCTTGCCTCGGCGGGTACGAACGGAAACTTTTCCTGATTCGACCTCTTTATCACCACAGACAAGCATATAAGGCACTCGACGCAGAGTGTGTTCGCGAATTTTAAAGCCAATCTTCTCGTTTCTCAAGTCTGCTTTTGCACGAATGCCTGCATCTTGAAGTTTTTTAACCAATTCCTGTACATAATCTGACTGACCATCCGTAATATTCATGACAACCACCTGTTGAGGCGCCAGCCATGTTGGGAAGAACCCTGCATACTCTTCTGTCAGAATACCGATGAACCGTTCAAGGGAACCAAGAACAGCACGGTGGATCATTACAGGAACCTTGCGTTCATTATTTTCACCGACATATGACGCGCTCAAACGCGCTGGCAGTGAAAAATCAAGCTGCACAGTACCACATTGCCACGCACGATCCAAACAATCATATAAAGTAAATTCGATTTTAGGACCATAAAACGCACCCTCACCAGGCTGGTATTCAAATTCAATACCCTTCATTTTCAGTGCTTCTGCGAGATCAGCTTCTGCTTCATCCCACTGTTTTTCAGTACCGATGCGTTTTTCCGGACGAGTCGATAGCTTAACAACAATCTTCTCAAAACCAAATGTAGCGTATACATCATAAATCATTTTGATGCAGTTACTGACTTCTTGCAGGATCTGCTCTTCAGTACAGAAAATATGGGCATCATCTTGAGTAAACCCACGAACACGCATCAAACCATGTAATGCGCCTGAGGGCTCATTACGATGGCAACTACCGAACTCAGCCATACGCAGAGGCAAATCACGGTAGGATTTTAACCCTTGGTTGAAAATCTGGACGTGACCAGGGCAGTTCATCGGTTTTACGCAGTATTCACGGTTTTCCGATGATGTGGTGAACATATTTTCTTTATAGTTTTCCCAGTGCCCGGTTTTTTCCCACAGGATACGGTCCATCATGAACGGGCCTTTGACTTCCTGATATTGGTACTCTTTTAATTTAACACGAACAAAAGTTTCCAGTTCACGGAAAATAGTCCAACCATCATTATGCCAGAATGCCATACCCGGCGCTTCTTCCTGCATATGGTATAAATCAAGCTGCTTACCAATCTTACGATGATCACGTTTTGCAGCTTCTTCCAGACGCAACAAATAAGCGCTAAGCTGTTTTTTATCCGCCCAGGCAGTACCATAAATACGTTGCAACATTTTGTTATCGCTGTTGCCACGCCAATATGCACCTGCAACTTTCTGCAATTTGAAATGATGACAGAAACGCATGTTAGGTACATGAGGGCCGCGGCACATATCCACGTATTCTTCATGATGATACAGGCCTGGATGATCATCATGGCTGATGTTTTCATCCAAAATCTGGATCTTATACTCTTCACTACGAGCCGCAAAAGTATCACGAGCTTCCTGCCAAGTGACTCTTTTCTTGATAACATCATAGTCTTTCTTGGCAAGTTCCAACATGCGTTTTTCAAGCAGCTCAATATCTTCCTGCGTCAAAGAGCGATCCAAGTCGATATCGTAATAGAAACCGTTGTCAATCACAGGGCCAATTGCCATTTTCGTATTAGGCCACAGTTGCTTAATTGCATGCCCTAACAAATGAGCACATGAATGACGGATGATTTCCAAGCCTGCTTCATCTTTACTGGTGATGATAGCAAGAGTGGAATCAGTTTCAATTAACTCACATGCATCCACCAATTCGCCATTAACACGACCAGCAATACACGCTTTTGCCAAACCAGCTCCGATATCGCGAGCAATATCCATCACAGAGACAGCATGCTCAAATTGACGCTGACTACCGTCAGGAAGAGTAATTATAGGCATTTTAAATCCTTATCTACAGTGGTGACCCACACGAAAGGTCACTTGTATGAAATATTTTACCTTAAATTTCAACACGTTAATTGCGGGCACTTGCTGCACCATGCAAGTTATGTACATAGTTAAGTACACAAAATTACAAACGACTCATGTACACCGCCTTAACTCGGAAGGGAATGTTATCACCCATATCATTTGGCAACAAATAAAAAGAACAACATAAGTATTGTCATTCTATTAACACATTTCTTTTCACCAAATAAAGCAGCAAATTTTGTTATGATTTCTCAATTTCAACCCTTGAACATTAATTATCCAATTTATGTTTAGCCAATTCCGTATTTATTTTTTTTATACGTCTCGGAGAGACACTCAATGTTAAAAAGCAAATGCCTAACAATTCTAAGATGATAATGAGGCATATCATCGCTATAAACTCCAAACTGGAGATATTTTGATTATCAATATATAGGGTTTTAAAAACGATGAAAATCATTAAAGCAAAAATAATGATAGACATTAACTTCTCAATCCAATAAGTTATCACATAAGAAGCATCAATTTTTATCTTTGCAAGATCTGCATTCACTATCACATATCTTTTCAATCTTCTAATATCGAATATATAACCTGATTCAATACCGAATGCAGCGAGTTTTATGACCAAGTGTCTGAGTTCCTTTGATTTAATCCTGGTTACTTTAAACATAATCTCAGAAGTAATAATGTCTTTGATATATTTTTTATCTTCCTGACTCAGATATTCATCATATTTTTCAAGATAATCAATATTGTTTGTGATCCTCCTATTTCTCAAGAAATTTAAACTGCGATAGAAATTTTTAAGCATTACCCAAATTCCGCCAAGAAATGCAGTCAAAGCTGATAATATTGATGCTATCGCAGAGTAGTTTCTTATTGACCAATCAAGTAAATCATCAAACATACATTCACCATTATAGTTTAATCAAATAACTATAGTATGAACGTCATATTCAAATTTTCCTCTTTCATGTTATTTTTTACTGACGGCATTCATTCTGGTTACATGGAGCATATCTATGTAAAAAACGTGCTCAAAACATGCCAAAAATCACACTACTCTAAGGCACGATAAGCATTCTTCACTTTCCATAAATAACGAGGTGCTTGTGGTGCAGGGTGATTATTCTGAACATAATGATAAAATTCATTCGGAGTCATTCGGTTAATTTTATTAATCGCCAAAGTACGATTGGAATCAAATGTCCGCAATAATGCCCCTGCACCATTAACATAAGCGACTATTGTTGCATAATATAAAGTTTCAGGATGGATAATCCCTTCCAAGTGCTGCTTTTTCAAAATACTGATATAAGCAGTGCCAAGATCAATGTTAGTTTCAGGATCTTTCAACTCTCGCATCGTTGGTTGCCCCGATTTTCCTTTCAATCGATAGGCATCCCGCCCTGCTGTAGAGGCCTTAATCTGCATCAATCCAACCGCATTAGATCTACTGATAACTTCTGGACGGAAACCGGATTCCACCTGGATAATTGCCTTGATCAAAGTTTCATCCACACCATATCGCTTTGCTGCTTGCTCAATAAACCCATCAAATGGCGTTGTTCTGGTTCGACTTATCAATTTACCAGAACCCAAAACAGCATTATTGCCACTGAATATTCCTTTAGGCGATGGACTATGATTCTTTACTTGATGGGATTCCTGACTGGTACACCCCGCTAACAATATTGCCAGAAAAATATAAACATGAATAAAATTTAATCTCACGAAAATTCTCCTGAACTAAAATTAACCTCATAAAGCATATATAATTTTATAAATAAAATAAAAATATTTTTATTTATCTCATCAAAATAAATTGAAGTAGTTATATTCAATAAAATTCAAAACACTAGACAATGTGCTGTTTTTTTGTTCGCATAGTAATTTCAAAAATAGGAAGAAAATTCAGGAAAATCTGCAAAATTATCATCCATATGACAGCATCACCTTGACTTTACAGAGATGATACTGATAATCATTATCAACAATTACAGACATAAAAAATAAGGATTACACTAATGAACAAAAAATATTCGCTCTCTGTACTCCCGATACTCAGTATAGCCGTTGCTCTCTTTTCGATCCTTCTATTCAGCCAACAAGCCCATGCTGATAAAAAATTCAGGGTCGTTACTACATTTACCATTATTCAAGATATGGCTCAAAATATCGCAGGAGATGCAGCGATTGTAGAGTCAATCACAAAACCGGGAGCAGAAATTCACGATTATCAACCCACCCCAAAAGATATTATTAAAGCAAAACGGGCAGACCTAATCCTCTGGAATGGCCTGAATCTTGAACGTTGGTTTGAACGCTTTTTCGAAAATATGCAGGATATTCCTGTTGCCGTCATTACCGAAGGCATTACACCGCTCCCAATCCGTGAAGGACCTTACAATCAAAATCCCAACCCACATGCCTGGATGTCTCCGAATAATGCATTAATTTACATTGAAAATATTCGCAAGGCCTTAGTCAAACACGATCCAGCGAATGCAGACACTTACAATAGCAATGCAAAGATCTATGCCGATAAGATAGCCAAACTGGATGCACCACTCAGAGAGCGCCTTTCTCGTATTCCCGAAAATGAGCGTTGGTTAGTCACCAGTGAAGGCGCTTTTAGCTATCTCGCTCAGGATTATGGTTTCAAAGAAGTCTATTTATGGCCGATTAATGCTGAGGCCCAGGGTACACCACAGCAAGTTCGCCGTGTCATTGATACTATGATGAAACATAATATTCCCGTTATCTTCAGTGAAAGTACTGTTTCAGATAAGCCAGCAAAACAAGTCAGTAAAGAGACCGGTGCTCATTACGGCGGAGTGCTTTACGTTGACTCTCTTTCTACATCAAAAGGCCCAGTGCCGACTTATATTGACCTACTGAATACAACAGTAGACACCATAGCAAAAGGATTTAATCAATGAGAAACACATCGTCACTATTTGAACATCCACATTTATTGGTTAACAACGCTACTGTTACTTATAACAATGGACACACTGCAATCTACGATGCCTGTTTTGATATTAAAGGTGGCACAATTTGTGCGTTAGTTGGTATGAACGGTAGTGGAAAATCCACATTGTTTAAAACCATTATGGGATTAGTGACACCTTCTCAAGGAAAAGTGACTCTCAATGCCCAATCCATTAAAACAGCATTAAAACAAAATATCATCGCATACGTTCCACAAACCGAAGATGTTGACTGGAATTTTCCGGTTCTGGTTTCTGATGTTGTGATGATGGGACGCTATGGAAAAATGGGATTCCTACGCAGGCCCAGTAAAATCGACCATCAAATCGTGAACAACTCACTTGAACGTGTCGGGCTAATTGAACTACGTGACCGCCAAATTGGTGAACTTTCCGGCGGACAGAAAAAACGTGCATTTCTGGCACGAGCACTAGCTCAGGAAGGAAAGGTTCTGCTACTAGATGAACCTTTTACCGGAGTAGATGTTAAGACAGAAAACGCTATTATCGATTTACTCCGTGACTTACGTGAAGAAGGGCACTTAATCTTAGTATCAACACATAACCTCGGTAGTGTTCCCGAATTTTGCGACCACGTTATTTTGATTAATCGAACCGTTCTGGCCAGCGGCCCAACTGAAACAACATTCACTCAGAAGAATCTGGAAATGACATTTGACGGTGTCTTGCGCCATGTCAACCTTTCTGGACCCGAACTCCATGATGATGATGACCCACGCTCTCTTACTGTCATTACCGATGACGAACGTGCCGCCGTATTTTATGGTCATAACCATCATGTTCCTCCACGACAAAATCAAAAACAGAAGGACAGCCAGCCATGATGGAATTGTTGTTACAACCATTTAATTATAACTACATGGTTAAGGCCATGTGGGTAAGTGCTATTGTTGGTGCTGTCTGTGCTTTTTTATCAGCCTATTTAATGTTGAAAGGCTGGTCATTGATGGGGGATGCTCTCTCCCACTCTGTTGTACCCGGTGTTGCCGGTGCATATGCTCTTGGTTTACCTTATGCTGGAGGCGCTTTTTTTACCGGTATGCTTGCAGCCTTATCAATGACACTGGTCCGTCACATCACACGATTACGTGAAGATGCAGTGATCGGTTTTATCTTTTCCACTTTTTTTGCCGCCGGGTTATTAATCGTTTCTTTAAACCCAACTTCTGTCAATGTGCAGACGATTATTCTCGGCAATATTCTGGGTATTGCTGATGAAGATGTTTTACAAGTAGAAATTATTATTGCTGTATCCTTCGTGATCCTAATGCTGCTCTGGAAAGATCTGTTGGTCGTTTTCTTTGATGAAGTCCATGCCCGATCTATCGGCTTATCACCACTACGACTGAAAATTATTTTCTTTACTTTATTAAGTGCCTGTACTGTTGCTGCCTTACAAACAGTAGGCGCCATTTTGGTTATTGCTATGGTCGTCACACCCGGAGCAACGGCCTATTTGCTGACAGATCGTTTTAAACACCTACTCATCATTTCGGTTGCTATTGGCTCACTAACAAGTTGTGTAGGTGCTTACATAAGCTATTTCCTCAATGGTGCAACCGGTGGTGTGATTGTCACAATACAAACTCTGATTTTCTTATTGGCTTTCTTTTTTGCACCTAAACATGGCATGTTAGCTTCTCGCAGACGGGCCAGAAAAGAATCTCAAGCATTAACTCAAGGAGGACACCCATGAGTACACTAATTGAACTCATCACGGAACCCTTTCTGCATGATTTCATGCAACGCGCAATTTTGGCAGCTATCGTTGTGGGTACGGTCTGCGCAGTACTATCATGTTACTTAGTGTTAAAAGGCTGGTCATTGATGGGAGATGCCATCTCTCACGCTGTTTTACCGGGTATCGTTCTGGCATTTGTCGCAGGTATACCACTTGCGATCGGTGCTTTCCTGTCAGGAATATTTTGTGCATTCGCCACCGGATATCTGAAAGAGCACAGTAGAATCAAAGAAGATACCGTAATGGGTGTTGTATTTTCTGGCATGTTTGCTTTTGGTTTAGTACTTTTTACCCGTATAGATACGGAACAACATCTGACTCATATCCTGTTTGGTAGTATACTCGGCATTACCGAAAATGAATTGATCCAAACATTCTGCATTGCAGGATTCACATTGGCAGTTGTACTGCTGAAACGCAAAGACTTTATGCTCTATTGCTTCGACCCCAATCAAGCAAAAGTGGTTGGCCTACCAGTAAAACTGCTCCACTATGGCTTGTTGTCCCTTTTAGCTCTAACCATTGTCGCTTCATTACAGGCTGTCGGTATTATTCTGGTCATTGCTATGCTGATTTCTCCCGGCATTATTGCTTTTATTCTCTGCCGGAGTTTTGATCGAATGTTGATTGTTGCCATAATAGCATCTGTTTTATCAAGTGTTTTAGGCACAATAATTAGTTTCCATATCGATGGTGAAACAGGACCATGCATTGTTATCATTCAGGCTATTTTCTTCACATTTGCTGTTATTTATGACCAAATAAAATTAGCTAGAAAGAAAATGCATAGAAAGTTGACCAAGGACATATTCTCTCCATCATTATGAGTATTCAATAAAATCAAATTAAAGGGCTATATCCGATTTAAATATAGCCCTGTCAATGGCATTTAAATTCCTTTTTAATCTGTTCAATCGTTGGTTCTGTATGTACTATGAGCGTAGTAATTGTCAACTTAATGAGGTGAATCATGTGGCAAACTGTTAGCCGTCTATTAAGTGAACATTTTGGTGAGGCAGAAATCCGCAATCAAACGGAATTATTAGGAGGTGACATTCACCATTCGTGGTCCATTGAGTATGGTGAACAACATATCTTTGTTAAATCCAACACGAAAGAGATGTTGACTGTTTTTAAAACAGAGGCAGAACAGTTGGAATTATTAGCGCGTAGTAAAACAACGCGCATACCTGAAGTTTACGGTGTTGGGCATGATCGTAATCATAGTTTTCTTATACTGGAATACCTTCCTATAAAACCATTTGATGCTCACAACGCGTATTGCTTCGGCCAACAACTTGCTAAGCTGCATCAATGGAATGAACAACCGAAATTCGGTTTTGATTTTGACAATATGCTTGGGACTACAATACAGCCTAATGGGTGGCAAAAACGCTGGAATCAATTTTATGCAGAAAAGCGTATTGGCTGGCAATTACAACTTGCAACAGACAAGGGAATGGTATTCGGGAATATCGATTCTATTGTCCAAAAAATCAGTGATAAATTGCATTCTCATCAACCTGAACCCTCTCTATTGCACGGTGATTTATGGCCAACAAATTGTGCATCATTAAACAACAATTGCGCCGTAGCATTTGATCCTGCATGTTATTGGGGAGATCGTGAATGCGACCTTGCTATGCTCCCTTTCTATCCTGAATTGCCTCTGCAAGTTCTTGACGGTTATCAAAGTGTTTGGCCATTACCGCCAGACTTTATTGAACGACAACCACTTTATCAACTCTATTATTTACTGAATCGCTGTAACCTTTTTGGTGGCGATAATTTTATTGCTGCGCAAACCATAATCGATAATATATTATCTGAATAATCATTCTGATTATCTACAGAATAAAGGAAAATTTCTTTTTCAAATCTAATCCAATGGTTAAAGTTATTAACTAGATTTCATTTAGTTATTATTTGATTTTTATAAAAATGCAAATAGAAATAAAGCAATTAAATAAATAATAAAAATTAATAACATCAATTAAATTTTATTATTCCAAATTTACGGGTATTATGTCTATCCGATATCAGAGTGTTATTTTAAGCAATTCTCCGTTCTATTCTTGGATATACCAGTAAGCTGCGGAGCTAACTACTCTCGCAGCTATCTTATATATTACCAACCTAATAATTTCGAGAAAAAATAGGCAATTGCGCCGATAATAATGGGGGATATATAAAGAATGAATATTTGGCTGAATAATGAATGGCTTGGAAATTTGACTTTAGATTCCAATTGCTCCTGAGTTACACCGCTCTCTTTAGCTTTCTCAAAGATCATATGGTCTTCAATTTGTTCCTTAATGAATTTGAATTGGCGGTATATCCTCAAACCAGATGCACTCATTGCCAAGCCGACAAACATCAGAAAATAGATAATCAAAAAACTGACATTTGCCCCTGTGATCATTGTCATATAGTCTGGAGTTGGAGAGTGCTTCCAAAAAAAATCCAAAAATGGTGTATTGAATTTGAGCATTTCAGCCATCATTCTCAAAAAATCATTCAATACTGCATTAATACCCTCAACTTTAACCTCATGTTGCCATATCAGGTTAACCACTGAAACTAAAGTTGACAAAAAAGCGGGGACAAAAATAATCCAACCCAACAGCCGCTTCGCAATAGCAACATATCTTGCTTGTTGATACGTCATTAATACTCCTCATGAGCATATACCCAATAGATTTCAAGTCATAACGCGACAGTAAGTGAACGAATCTCCAGAAGCATAGATAGCTATTCTAGACAAAAATCAGTTAAATATTAGTGTCATATGTTAATAAATAAAAGATTTTTCTTGTTTACCCCCTATTCAACTTATACAAAACCCTCTATACTAGCGCGCACTGTATACATAAACAGCAATAGATATCAATATAGCAAACAATTCAGTATAAATAATTATGACAGCAGAAGGGCATCTTCTTTTTTCGGTTGCCAGCCTTGTATTGGCTCATCAGCTAGAAATTACTCCAGAAATAGCACAGGGAGATTGGTTGCATATGCTTCCTGGTGTACTTTTGGCTTCTTTATTACCTGATATTGATCATCCACATTCAACATTAGGCAGGTTATTCCGTTTTATTTCCATTCCTATTGCACGACTTTGTGGGCATCGTGGATTTACACATAGCCTATTGGCACTAGTTGTTGGCATTATTCTCTTTCAGACCAAAATGCCCGCTGACTGGCCCATACCAACTGACTTTTTTCATGCCATGATCGTAGGTTATATCAGCCATTTGATTGCAGATATGCTTACGCCAGCAGGTATCCCTCTCCTATGGCCACTAAAAATGCGTTTCCGAATACCTATATTAAAGGGAAAAGAGCGCAAAAAAGCGGAACGATTGATAGCCGTTTTGCTTGTAGTGATTGCTATTTTCATTCCACAATACATTGACTTATCGTTTATGCACTATTTAGACAAACTACCGTTCGATAAGCTGCTACTTGATAAGTTAAATATCGATAAATTACAAAATCTATATAAGTAATTGAGTTTATTTTTAATGAAATCATAACCCCATATTTTCAATGGGGTTAACTTAAAATATAAATATTTCTTTTTAATTTTTACTAATCATTTTCATCTTCGGTGTCGCTATTTTGTTAATTATGAGCTCCTACTATGACGTAATGATCTCAAATATATTAATTATATAACACCAAAAAACTCATATATCACTCGCTAAATCCCTGCATACTGTTACCAAACCTAGACAAGATACAAATAAATTACATAAGAACATATAACTAATTGCACTATATAGTGATAAATAATTATATTATATTCTTTTTAATTATAAGAAAGCCAATTCTTATATTGATATCATGTATAGTTAATAGAATATATGGTGCAACTTCTTGTTATAACCTGAAGTAAGCATATCCCATACAAAAAAATCATATTAGTCAGAATATTGGAGACTGGGGATGAATTTACCACTCATTATTAATGTGCTGATTTTCGCAGCACTACTCGTAGTATTAGCTAAAACGAGTTCAGATCAATGGAGCCTATCCAAGAAAGTTCTTATCGCCCTGATTGTAGGCGTTTTTTTTGGATTGGCATTAAATGTAATTTATGGTGCACACAATCCTGTTGTGAAAGAATCAATTAAATGGTTCAACATTGTCGGTAATGGTTACATACAATTATTACAGATGGTCATTATGCCATTGGTTTTTGCCTCTATACTGAGTGCAGTTGCACGTCTGCATAAGGCGTCTTCTTTAGGAAAAATCAGCTTCCTGACTATCGGTACTCTACTACTCACTACCGCCATTTCCGCTTTAGTTGCTATTGTTATCGCCAATATGTTTGGCTTAACCTCTGCTGGATTAATCCAAGGCACGCAAGAAACTGCGCGTCTGTCGGCGATTGAAGCAAACTATATTAATCGAGTATCAGATCTGAGTGTACCGCAATTAATCCTCTCTTTTATTCCTAAAAATCCATTTGCAGATCTCACAGGAGCAAGTCCAACTTCAATTATCAGTGTAGTAATTTTTGCAACATTCCTGGGAATTGCAGCATTACAAATGATAAAAGATGACCGCGAGCGTGGTGAACGAGCGCTTGTTGCTATCGATACTATGCAGGCATGGGCAATGAAACTTGTCAGACTGGTTATGCGCCTCACTCCATACGGTGTAATGGCATTAATGACTAAAGTTGTTGCCAGCTCCAATATTCACGATATTGCACAATTAGGTAATTTTGTTGTTGCTTCCTATGTCGCTTTAGCTCTCATGTTTGTTGTACACGGTGTTCTTCTGGCGTTGACAGGCATTAACCCACTGAAGTTCTTCAAAAAAGCAGGTCCTGTACTGACATTTGCCTTTACCAGCCGTTCGAGCGCTGCAAGTATTCCATTAAATGTTGAGACACAAAGCCGTCGTCTTGGTGTTCCGGAATCTATAGCTAGTTTTTCCGCTTCATTCGGGGCAACTATCGGTCAAAATGGCTGTGCCGGTATTTATCCTGCAATGTTAGCAGTAATGGTTGCTCCAACTGTTGGAGTTGATCCTCTTGACCCTCTATGGATCGCAACTCTCATTGGTATCGTGACAGTCAGCTCTGCTGGTGTGGCTGGTGTGGGTGGTGGTGCTACATTTGCTGCACTTATTGTTCTACCTGCAATGGGATTACCTGTTACTTTAGTCGCCCTGTTGATCTCTGTTGAACCTCTTATTGATATGGGCCGCACAGCGTTAAACGTCAACGGAGCAATGGCAGCTGGCACAATTACCAGCCAATTAATGGGTAAAACTGATAAAAAAACATTCGAACAAGATGAAGTAATATTGCGTCAATCTTAATCAAGATCAATTCATTACTCACTTCCCTCATCTTTGTATCTCAGTACAAAGGTGAGGTTCAAAATCTTATCCCCTTTTTTCTCCAACCAAACTTTCTCAATTCAATTCCATTTCTTTCTGACAAACACCATCAAAAAAAGCCGGGGTTCATCTGAACCCCGGCTTTTACTTTAATTAATTTTTAAAGCTTTCATCTAAAAATCAGAGAAGAACATTACTTTAAATACTCACCGCTACGCAGAGCTTCAATACGTTTATCTAATGGAGGGTGAGATAAAAATAGCTCGCTGAAACTTTTAGACTTGCCATTAATACAAAACGCCATCATGCTGCCTTCTTCCTGAGGCTCATAACTGGTTTTGAGACGCTGTAATGCCGCAATCATTTTTTCTCGTCCAACAAGTTTCGCTGACCCTGCATCTGCGTGAAATTCACGGTAACGGGAAAACCACATGGTAATGATGCTTGCAAGGATACCAAATACAATCTCCAGAACCATAGAAAGGATCATGTAAACAATAGGGTTACCGTTACTGCTGCTTTCGCTCTCATCATCGCTGCTGGACAGGAAACTTGCAGCCGCTTGTGCGATAATACGAGAAATAAAGATAACGAATGTGTTTACAATCCCTTGCAATAACGTCATTGTTACCATGTCACCATTAGCAATGTGGCTAATCTCATGAGCAATTACAGCTTCCGCCTCATCACGACTCATGTTATTCAATAATCCAGTACTAACAGCAACCAAAGAAGCATTACGACGAGCTCCTGTCGCAAATGCATTAATATCAGGCGCATCATAAATGGCAACCTGTGGCATGGTAATACCAACCTGATCAGACTGGCGACGGACAGTTTCCATCAGCCAAAATTCCATTTCGTTAGATGGCTTTTCAATAACCTGGCCGCCAACAGAACGTAATGCCATCCATTTCGACATTAACAAAGAAATAAATGCACCACCAAAACCAAACAACCCAGCCATTATCATGAGACCAGCTACACTACTTCGCTGAACTCCTGTGAGTGAAAGTATTATCCCAAACACTACCATAACAGCCAGGTTAGTGAGCAGGAACAAAGCAATTCGCATCATATAAATTGGCTTCCTATAATAATCAAACAGTTCAACTAAAAGTAAATCATAAGATGGGGGCTGAACCCATATTATTCAATTTTTTTAAGACGTTAAGCGACAAAATCGACGTAACTTTACAATATTATATAAGATCCAGCCAATAATAGAAAAGCCGACTATCAAGCCGACTTTTTATCCATAAATTAAATAACGAAGTTTGAAATCACTTCGCCTGAGACATTTCAGCAGGCTGATGAGACAAATCTAAAGCAATCTGTACTGATTCATCTAAATAAGGATCTGGATCTTTATAATCTTTTGGCAAATCATCAAGTGATGTAAGTGACTTCTTCCCTTCACGTTTAAAACGCTCATTAATGCGATTTAATTTAATCACCTCATATTCTTTATTTTCTTTATCTCGCTCTGCATAGTTTAACGAATAAACACCATGACGCGCTTTTAGCACCTTGTAATAGGCAATATCCTGATTGATATATTTGAATTCAGGATCATTGGTGATACGCTGATGATGCAGTTTGGTCAATAACGGTATTAACTCTGAAATTTTCTTTGAAGAAGTATAATTTGCCGGTTGAATGCTATCCCACGGCAGAGCATTGTCTTCCTGACTTTCACTTATATCAGATGGCTCTTTCCCTGTTGGCATAAGGATATCAGGCGTTACGCCTTTAAGTTGAGTACTACCACCGTTCACCCGATAAAATTTCTGAATGGTATATTGTACCGAGCCAATCTCTGGCCAATCAGGACTTAGCATCTGATCATAAATGCGATTCAAAGAACGATATTGCTGAACAGTTCCTTTACCAAAAGTAGGCTCACCAACGATCAATCCACGCCCATAATCTTGCATAGCAGCTGCAAAAATTTCAGATGCGGAAGCACTTCGGTTATCAACTAAAACAACCAAAGGCCCTTTATAATAGATTGCTTCATCAGTATCCGAATCTTCTTTAATCCGACCTGTATTATCTCTAATCTGCACAATCGGCCCCGTTGAGATAAACAAACCAGAAAGTGAGACAGCTTCTGTTAACGCACCACCACCATTACCACGTAAATCAATGACAACTGCAGAAACATTTTGTTTCGCCAATTTTTGCAACTGTACTTTTACATCATTTGTCAGACCAATATAAAAACTTGGTATATCAAGTATCCCAACCTTCTCTTTACCAACAGTTTTAACTGACATCTTAACTGCATTATCTTCAAGACGGATATTTTCACGCGTTAAGGTGATAATGTGACTTTTAGCGCCTTTTGTGCTTGGGATGATTTCAAGACGGACCTTACTACCTTTTGGCCCCTTAATCAGGGCAACAACATCTTCCAGACGCCAACCAACAATATCTACAATTGGTTTACCCGCCTGCCCCACTCCAATAATTTTATCTCCGACTTTAAGTAAATTACTTTTGGCTGCTGGCCCTCCCGCAACCAGTGAGCGGACAGATACATATTCATCATCATACTGCAAAACAGCCCCAACACCTTCAAGAGAAAGGCTTATCTCTGAATTAAACTGTTCTGTATCACGAGGAGAGAGATAGCTAGTATGCGGATCTATTTCACGAGCAAAAGCCATCATAATTGTTCGGAAAACGTCTTCACTTTTACTCTGAGTAAGATGTTTTAACAAAGTTCGATAGCGTTTTGTCAGTACTTCCTTGATCTCTTTGTCATTTTTACCTGACAGTTTGAGATTTATCCAATCAGATTTAATCTTGGCATCCCAAAGATTATTTAATTCTTCAACACTCTTAGACCAAGGCGCTTTATCACGTTCTGTTTCAAGTGTATCGTTACCATCTAGATGGATGGGCTTTTCCAATCGGGAAAGCGCATATTGATAGCGTTCAAAACGACGTTTCTGCTGTAAATTAAATAACGCATATGGAAGATGCAAATCACCGTTTTCAAGCTCTTTGCCTAAGAGCCCTTTTTGCGCAGCAAATTGTGTAATATCTGATGCCAGAAAAACGTTGTGTCCATAATCCAGCATATTTAGGTAACGATCAAAAACCTTACCTGAAAAATCGGCATCCAGACTAAAATGGCGGTAATGAGAACGGAGAAAACGGGAAACAATCCGTTGACTCACTGTCGGATGTTGTAGCTCTGGCTTTAGATCGGGTAACTGATTGATAGTAACAACAAGGGGATTATTTCCACCTGCTGTACCAACACCAGCTACATCAGAATTAGTGGCATTGTTATTACGGCTTACACTGTCATTAACAGTGCTTGCGTGCCCTATACCAGAAAATGATAGTACTAAAACGAAAGCCAAAGTAATGAGTTTGTTCATGCCCAAGTTGGCCTCCGTATCAGAACTTTAAGTGTTCTGCGCGTACAATCATTGCCAAACCAGTAGGTAATTGCACTCTTACACCATCTTTTGCAATTTCCAGCACAGAAGCATCCATGAGGCTTTTTCCTACATTCACTTTGATTGTCTGGCCGACTTTCAGAGAGGATACATCAGTTACTGACGTTAATTCAGGTTGTGCAATTTTTTTGGTCGTTTTATCTGCTGGCTTACGTGATTGTTGCAGATGATCCTGCGAACGTGATGGACGCTTTTCATCTTTTTTACCTGCTGACGGGCGACGACGAGGCGCTGCCTTTTTATTCACAGGACGTTCGCTTTTCTTGTCAGATACGTTTTCTGTTTCACGTTTTTTGGCACGTTGTTCAGCTCGTTGAGCTTGTACCCGAGCTTTAGCTTCCGCTAATTGCTGACGCGCATGTTCAATATGTTCAGCTTCCAGTTCACCACACGCATTACCATCAAGGTCAACACGCTGAGCACCTTCTTTAACTCCATAAAGGTAACGCCAACTGGAAGTATACAAGCGCAGAGCAGAACGGAGCTGTGTTTTACTTAAACACTCTTCGCCCTGAATACGTTCAACGATATCCTGAAAGATCCCGATTTTTAAAGGACGTGCTTCGCCTTCTGCGGCAAAACAAAGCGGGAATCGTTCAGCCAAAAAAGCAATGATTTCTTTACTACTGTTCAACTTAGGTTGATTTTCCATGAAATTTCCTGATTACAACGGTTTTGCCAACCAGCGCAGGCATGAACAGGCGACATTATAATAGTGTTGCTGATAAATGCCACGTCATACATAGGTTAAGTTACATTCTGTTGCAGATATTTTGGCACAACACATTGCCCCAAATGCTCACAAAGCCTGCTAACAAGCGCTTTTAAGCCATGTTCATCATGTTCGTCAAACCGATCAAAAACCGTGCTGTCAATATCCAAAACGCCAATAACTTGACCATTAATTTCCAAAGGAAGGACAATTTCAGCATTACTGGCAGCATCACAAGCTATATGACCGGGAAAAGCATGTACATCGGAAATACGCTGGATACAATTCCTTGCTACAGCGGTTCCACATACACCTTTCCCTATAGGAATACGAACACAAGCAATTTTACCTTGGAACGGCCCTAAAACTAGGGTATCACCATCTACCAAGTAAAAGCCAACCCAATTAACATTACCCAAACGTTCATATAACAATGAACTTGTATTTGCAAGAGATGCGATCAAATTATATTCGCCTGATAATAGAGCAACCAAGCTATCTGATAGTTCCCGATAAAATTCACGTTTGTCCATACACACCTACACAACAGCCAGATAAGAAACAATTTAATAACAATAAAACAACAAAATAGATTTCCCAAGGACATCAAACCATTCTGGTAAATCTTCTACTATCCTTATATCACTGTCCCAGAATACCGCCTGAATCTCAGAATTAAAATTTTCTTTTAATATTTTACCAGTATTCACTTATGAAATTCAGTTAGTTATCACAGCTTATATTAGAAAATTACCTAATTTGCAGTCAAAATCGTGCCCCTGCTCATATTATTAGCAAACACTTCACTAAAAAACGAGTAATTGGCCACTTGCTATTTAGGCATTTATCTACCGCCACACTAAATCTTGAAATCCATAAGGTATATTGAATAGATTATACAAGTTAAGAAAAAGAGATCATCTTGAGAAAAAGGAGTAAAATTATTCAGTTTTCATGGTAAACACAATAAAAAAAGGCCGAGCTCACTCCTCTACTCGGCCTAGGGAAAATGGCTCTGTTTAGAGAGCCGTGCGCTAAAATGCCATTGAGACGTAGAACAACTTACCTCTTAAAGAGTAGTTGACACACAGTAAATTACCAAATTTTGTTAATTATTTAGCTCGTTAATTAACATATATATCAGCAGTAAAAATTACGGTTATTTTTTATCGCTTGCTTTACCATTACTTGTTTGATCATTGCATAGCACCATAGCCGCTTTCTGAAATGGCTCAATACTCATTTTTCGATTGCGATGTTCAGGATCATCTAAAAGTATCGTACTTAGCGGGGTGGCAATAACTTGGTTATTTTTCATCATTTCTACTGCGCGCTCATTGAGTGGATATTGCATAAGCGTACTGGGGTTGATCACAAACAGTGCATTTCCTGAACGACAATCGAGCATAACCTCTTCACGAGTAAAAGCCCATTGTTTCCCAAACTGTAATTTACTAATGGTTTGTATTGGAGCAGCAATCCCGTGAAAAGAGAAAAATAAAAAAGATAAAAACCCAAATACTCGTTTCATCATCATCCCCCTGATAAACATATAAGCTGAATTCTACCGCCCTTTTTCTTGTTTATATACCCATCGTCTTACAAGTTGCCGCTTTATTAGTCATAACTTAAAAATCATACTTAAAAAAACCTATACATATATCTAAGCTCATACCAACTATTCAAGGATCACACAGGAGGCTCTGTCGCAAAGATAGCAACACATAATAGAGCACCAGTTCCCAGTATGATTTCCAACCAACTGTTCACTATGAGTAATTCATAACGTCCTTTCTGCTTTAATTTGGGCACCAGAATATAACGATTGATCAAGGCTAAAATAACCATAACTGTAACAAGTATGATTTTCAGCCATAGCATTGATTGATATTCGGAAGCAAGGGAGTCAAAAGTCAGCCAGCCAGGAATTAAAATGGCACTGCTTATAATTCCTGTGATAATCACCAAAAAAACAGCTATGTGCCCGTAGTTAGAAAATCGCCTCATTGCAACTACACTTTCAGTATACAGGCTATTCTCCATACTATAACTATCTTCTACCTGGTGAAAAACTGAGTTTGATTTGGAAATATCTTTTAAACGCAAGAATTGCAGGCATAACAAAAAAGGCCATAGCCCGCCGAACCAATAGCCTGCACTAAGCAAATGAACAATCTGATTCACCTGAAGTAGTAAACCAAGCTCCCCTTCATACATAGTAGCATGGCCAATGAAAGCATGGCTTGAGAGCAAAATAACAGAGCAGCCTAATAACAAGAAATTCTTTGTCTTAGAATCTCCAGCATTAGTACGTAAAAAGAATATTCCCACAACAGCAAGTGCAGCAACCAACAATTGCCATTGCCATACTTTACCAAAAGAAGTTGTTAATACTGCCTGCCATATTTCAAACTGATAAACGTCGTGCCAGCCATCCCCCATTAACCCCGCCTGTACAATAAACCAAACCATTGAGGTTACAAAAGCCAATACTGTGCTAATTGCCAGACCGACTCTCAGCCGTTTTTTAATCAAAACTAAAAAATGGCCTGAGGTAAGTAGAGTAGTAAACAAGCTGAACCCAAACATCAGCATAACTACCACAAAATGCAAGAATCGGCAGAGTACGTATAATGCCTCAAGTGAAATCATTATTTTACAGTAAAATTGTAAACACCCTTCGTTTTATGACCGTCGACAGAAAGAACACGCCAGTCAACACGATATTCCCCTGCTGCCAGTTTGTCCTCTACAGGCAGGATAAGTTTAGTTTTAGTCGCAGGATCAAGTGCTAGCTTACCTGTTTTAATCTCTTTCTTTTCTGGGCCAATTAATTTTACTTTGCTAAACCCAAGTTCAATGCGTTCTGAGAAACTCAGGGTTATAGCTTGTGGTGCGGCTTCCACCGTTGTATTTTCTGCCGGAGTCTGATCTTTCAAGTGAGCATGAGCTAAAGCCTGTTGGCAGGACATACCGACAAACAGAACAACCAAAGCAGACAAATTGCTCCAGAATGAACGGATATTAAAAATAGACATGATAGATAACCCTTTAATATACAGGTGAATTTTTATGCTTAAAGGGGATTTTATAACAAACGATAAATTTAATCTGTGGTGAAAGTCCTGACCTGTGAAGCACTGCGCAAAAAACAAAAATAGGAGATAAAACGAAAAAAGTGTAATTCCTGCTTAAAAATAAGCAAAAAACAGGAATTACGGTAAAAATCATGCAGATTGATTTATCTTAGTGCTTTCTTAAGCATGAGCTGGAACTGAGAGTCCTTTCAAATCTTTATCAAGTAAAAATAAAGACTTACCACTTTCACCCACCATATCCAGCTTATCCAAGATAGATTTGAATAATTTTTCTTCTTCGTGTTGTTCAGCCACATACCACTGTAAGAAGTTAAATGTAGAATAATCCTGGGTTATCATCGCTAAGTGAGCCAATTTATTGATCTCTTCCGTGATCAATTTTTCGTGTTCATAGGTTTGATTGAACACATCAGAAATAGAATTAAATTCAACAGGTGGAGCATGAATAGCCCCCAGTACAGGCATTGCTCCTGTATCGCCCAGATAATCAAATAAACGCTGCATATGTTGCATTTCTTCTTGTGAATGGGTTCTCAGAAATGCAGCCGCACCTTCGTAACCTTTATCACCACACCATGCACTCATTTGCAGGTACAAATTAGCAGAATAAAATTCCAGATTTAATTGCTCATTTAATTTCGTGATCATTTCTTGTTTTAACATTAGCCACCTCCTAGAAATTTATTAATTCCGCATATTATGCCTATTAAAACTCAATAAAACAAAAATAAATTAAAAAAACACAACCAATTGATATTCAATAAATTATTTTTATTTTATAGCAATAATAAATCTCATTAAATATAAGAAAATAAGAATCAGTTTTATTTGATAAAATATTTAACCAAAGAATTAACATTTAATAAAAATGAGAATTGATATTATTAATATTTAAGAGGTGTTTTTTTATGCAAATAATGTCTTGCCAAATAAAGAAGACTCAATTAATTTTAACCTCTGGGAATACACAGTACTTTTGGAGAGGAAATGGTGGTGCATAACTTAGCTAAGTTATCTAAAAATGAGATGGATAAGGTCAATGTTGATCTGGCGGCATCAGGGGTTGCATTTAAAGAACGCTATAATATGCCTGTCATTCCGGACACTGTTGAGCAAACTCAACCACAACACCTGCGGGAATATTTTCAACAACGATTGAACCACTATCGCCAACAGTCGAGATATTTGTCTCGTTTGCCTTATGAGCCCAAAAGCCGTTAAATATGAAAAAAGAGGTAACCACCGCATAAGCGAGTGGTTATCATACCTATTTTCCAATAAATTTATCAGTTGCTGTAATTAACTGATGCAAAATTCCCGGTTCATCAAAGGAATGGCCTGCGCCTTCTACAATATAAAACTCTGCCTCTGGCCACGATTTCGCCAAATCCCAAGCGTTCTGTAACTGGCATGCCATATCATAACGCCCATGGATGATGACTGCGGGAATATGCCTGATAACGTCAACATGATCTAATAACTGCTGTGTCTCATCTATAAAACCGTTATTGATAAAATAATGGTTTTCAATACGTGCAAACGCCAACGCAAACTGTTCTTCTGCAAATGAATCTGCATGCTCAGAAGGTAATAGTGTGACAGTTTCCCCTTCCCAGGTACTCCATAAGCGGGCAGCTTCCAACTGCACTGCGAGGTCACTACTCGTGAGACGTTTATTGTAAGCCTTTATCACATCAGTACATTCTTCTTCAGAAAGAATAGAGAGTGTACGCTCCCACTTTTCCGGGAAAAACCGGGAAGCACCCCCCTGATAATACCATTGCAATTCTTGAGGCCGGAGTAAAAATATTCCCCTTAATACCAATTCCGATACAGAATTCGGATGTTTTTGTGCATAAGCCAGAGATAACGTTGACCCCCATGAACCACCAAAAACCAGCCACTTATCAACCCCCATCTGCTGACGTAAACGTTCAATATCATCAACCAGGTGCCATGTTGTATTATTTTCAAGACTTGCATGAGGTTTGGAACGGCCACAGCCACGTTGATCAAATAACATGACATGATAATGTTCCGGATCGAATAACTGCCGATGATAATTTGCTATTCCCCCTCCGGGTCCTCCGTGGATAAATACCGCAGGTTTACCTTCAGGATTACCGCAAAGCTCCCAGTAAATTTGGTGCCCGTCCCCAGTATCCAGATAGCCGGTTTTATATGCATCATAAGCTGGATAAAGTTTTCGTAATTCCGTCATAAAAAACCCTCACTCATTAAATAAAACGGGATACATTTCTAGTATCCCGAATACATTTGAAGCTGTCATGACAATTTGTTTATTTAACTTCACGATAACTGATAGTCTCTTTTTGACAATCAATTGTGGCGTTGTAACTTTTGTCTTTTTTAGAACCCCGGACAATAAGCGGAATCTGTAACGTATCTTTATCACCCGTAATATCATTGACATTTACCCACGCAACGGGTTTTCCTGTACCCAGTTGTTGCCTGTCTTTATCCCAATGCTTAAGGCGATTTTGTAAAAAATCTTGCTTAACTTGCGCTGCAATTTGATCTTTAGTCAAGTTTTTACAGGAAACAAATTTAGCCACATGATCATTTTCAGCAGCTAACGCAGCAAACGAAAGGAAAAATGCAACAATTACACTCAATAACCCAGTACGATGAATAAATTGATTTGTCTTCATATTACCTCCTATTACCATCCAAATTATATGGATTAAATGTTCGGTTAAACTAACATGTAATAGAAAGTAATTATGTGAGTTTTGTTAAAAATGCGTTAGTGCTATTTTACATCATCCTCAAATAAAACATGGATCTGCTCTTTGCCCTGATGCTTTTCCCGCAGCTCCTGAGCAACAATCGCAATGGCTTCTCCACTTCCCATCCCTTCAGAAATAAGTTGATGGATCCTGTCTACTGCGACTTGCTGCTCTTCATGGGATAATGCTGGCATACCTGAAAACATAGGATTAACCTCAAATATACGACAATAATTAGCGACAAGCTGTGATTATATACTCAATCAATTTTAAGTTGCAGTGTGACAACCAGTGAACAGGTATACCATTCTATGGTACTCTCCGTGCACTAATCAGTTATTTTTTCAATTGCCCAGCCAATACGAGTTCCTTCCATGAAGATTGCATTACAAAAACGTCAGTTACCTTATTCTCCTAATCTTGCTACCTGTTATTTCGCTCCACTCTCTGCCTCTCCCTGGGCAATGTTGTTGCATTCAGGTACAGCCCAACATCCACATAATCGTTTTGATATTCTTGTGGCTGAACCTATTGTGACTCTTGTAACACAAGGGGAATCGACAGAAATCAAAAGTCATGATGCAGTTTCTTATTCGCAAGATGATCCCTTTCTATTACTGAAAAAGTATCTTCATGCCTGTAATCTTACCGCACAGTTTGATCCCGACCTGCCATTTCAGGGAGGAGGACTGGGAGTATGGGGATATGACCTCGGACGACGAATTGAAAAGTTACCCGCCATAGCCATTAATGAACTGAATTTTCCAGATATGGCGATTGGGATCTACGATTGGAGTCTTATTATTGACCATCATCAGCAAAAAGCGACTTTACTCAGTTACCACGATATTGATAATCGTCTGGCATGGCTAAAATCACACACCAAAAATCAAGAAACCGATTTTGCTCTCACAAATTCATGGCAATCTAATATGAGTGAACAGCAATATCATGAAAAAATCGCTCAGATCCACCGTTATCTGCGTGATGGCGACTGCTATCAAGTCAACCTGGCCCAACGTTTTCATGCCGATTACCAAGGTGATGAATGGCAGGCATTCGAGCAACTGAATGAATGTAACCGTGCTCCTTTTTCAGCTTTTATCCGCTTGCCCGAAAATTGCATTATGAGTGTTTCACCTGAACGATTTTTATTGTTGGGAGATAAGAAAATCCAGACCAGACCAATCAAAGGAACACTGCCGCGCGATCAAGATCCAGAAAAAGATCAATTGCAAGCTGAAAAATTATCCAATTCCCGAAAAGATCGCGCTGAGAATCTGATGATCGTTGATCTCCTGAGAAATGATATCGGACGTGTTGCAACACCGGGATCGGTCAAAGTTCCGGAATTATTTATCGTTGAGCCTTTCCCGGCAGTACATCATCTCGTCAGTACTATTACAGCCGCACTGCCAGATAATTATCACGCAACCGATTTACTACGGGCTTGTTTCCCTGGTGGTTCCATTACTGGTGCCCCAAAAATTCGGGCTATGGAAATTATCGAAGAATTAGAACCACATCGCAGACATGGATATTGTGGAGCTATTGGCTATATTAGTTTCTGCGGTACAATGGACAGCAATATCACTATACGTACCCTGCTGACAGAGAAAGGAAAAATATACTGCTGGGCTGGTGGTGGTATTGTTGCAGATAGCATTGCGGAAAAAGAATATCAGGAAACATTCGATAAACTTGGACATATCTTGCCTAAATTAAGGGAACGCCAACTATTATGACCTCTCTTTCTGATTTTATTCATCGGTTTCAATTGCAACTGCCTGTACAACCAAAGTATCTAAGTAATAATCAGCGGAATGCCGCTGTATTATTGCCAATTATTTGTAAGCCAGAGCCAACACTGTTATTGACTCAACGAGCCAAAAGCTTACGTTCACATGCGGGGCAAGTTGCTTTTCCCGGTGGCGCAACTGATCCTGAAGATCATTCATTGATCGCTACCGCCTTACGTGAAGCAGAAGAAGAAGTCAACATTCCACATCATCAGGTACAAGTTTTGGGGCAACTCGCCCCATTAGACAGTAGTGGCGGGTATCGTGTTACACCTGTCGTCGGGTTGGTTTCGCCTCCCTTTTCTTTTCAGGTCAATCCAACAGAAGTAGATAGCGTTTTTGAAATTCCACTTTTTGATGCGCTCTCTCTTCCTTGCTATCGATATTTGGATATTAAACGACGAAACCGACAACATCGGATCTATTTTTACTGGTATCGTGAACAGATGATTTGGGGATTAACCGCTGCCATTATTTACCAACTGGCACAGCAAGTTCAAAAATCACTCTAGGAACGCTTGCTAGGGGTTATAAATTTGCACATTTATTATCCAAAATCATATCAATAGCTATTATAATTAAAAAAAAACTGTAAACTCCTTTATCAACACCACTAAATGACAGTAAAGTAACGCGCTTTAATTATAAATATACTATATATCTTTCTTCTCTAAGGAGTCTGGCGTGATTAGCGTTTTCGACATGTTTAAGGTGGGTATCGGCCCATCCAGCTCTCATACTGTTGGCCCTATGAAAGCAGGAAAACAATTTGTCGATGATCTTGTAAACCAGGGGCTGATGTCCTCTATCACGCGTGTAGCTGTTGATGTGTACGGCTCACTTTCATTAACCGGGAAAGGTCATCATACGGATATCGCCATTATCATGGGGTTGGCGGGTAATATGCCCGCTACTGTTGATATTGATTCAATCCCTGGTTTTATTCGTGATGTTGAGCAAACTCAACGTTTGCCGCTGGCAAATGGTTTACATGAAGTCGATTTTCCTCGTGACGGAGGTATGAATTTCCGTAGCGATAACCTTTCATTGCATGAAAATGGTATGCAGATCCATGCAATTGCAGGTGACAAAAAAGTTTACAGCAAAACTTACTACTCCATCGGTGGTGGTTTTATTGTTGATGAAGAACATTTCGGTAAGCCATCTCAGGATACCAAACCTGTGTCTTACCCATTCAGCTCTGCTGCTGATTTGCTGATGAATTGCAGCAAAACAGGGCTGTCTATTTCTGGCTTGATGATGAAAAACGAGCTGGATTTGCATAGCAAAGAAGAAATTACTGAATACTTTGCAGATGTATGGGACACCATGCGGGCCTGCATTGAACGAGGCTTGAATACTGAAGGTATTTTACCTGGCCCTCTGCGTGTACCTCGTCGTGCAGCCGCTCTGCACCGTATGCTGACTTCATCAAATAAACTGTCTAATGATCCAATGAATGTTGTTGATTTAGTCAATATGTTCGCTTTGGCAGTCAATGAAGAAAATGCCGCTGGTGGGCGTGTTGTTACCGCACCAACCAATGGCGCATGCGGGATCGTGCCGGCAGTACTGGCTTATTACAACCATTGTATCGAGCCTGTTACTCCAGAGCTGTATACGCGCTACTTCCTGGCATCAGGTGCAATCGGCATTCTGTATAAAATGAATGCTTCCATTTCTGGGGCAGAAGTCGGCTGTCAAGGAGAAGTGGGGGTTGCCTGTTCAATGGCAGCGGCAGGTCTTGCAGAATTACTTGGAGCAAGTCCTGAACAAGTGTGCATCGCAGCCGAAATAGGCATGGAGCATAACCTGGGCTTGACTTGTGACCCTGTTGCGGGACAGGTACAGGTTCCATGTATTGAACGTAATGCCATTGCTTCAGTTAAAGCTATCAATGCTGCTCGTATGGCATTGCGCCGTACCAGCGAACCACGGGTTTCACTTGATAAAGTTATTGAAACCATGTACGAAACGGGTAAGGACATGAACGCCAAATACCGTGAAACATCACGTGGCGGTTTGGCAATAAAAGTACAGTGTGATTAATCAAATCTGTAACTTAATTAATATGTTCATAAGTTAAACTGTTACCTATTTTAGGTAAAACCTTACTTATCTGAAAAAAATCCCTGCTATACAGTAGGGATTTTTTTTGGCTGAAACGGATCAATTAAGTACATTTTTTCTTCTTTCCGCTCTCAGGTATCAAAATTTTTTTATCTAAAAATTAATAAAATATCACCTAAAACAGTTACAAAAATCATAAAAACAAAAATTAAAAGAAAAATAAGTTATTTATTCGTGATAAGTAAAATAAAAATCTTATTTTAATCTCTCAAAATAGCCTATCTTGAATTTTCTGACTGATAGCAATTTTCTTAAATGCTTCCAATGATAATCTAATGACATATTTTCTTATGTAACGAAATATAAGGCTATGAGAAATGGAATATTTGAGATGGATCCTCGATAAAATATGATGTTTGTAACTATCATATTCGCTAATAGTTGTCATGATTATTAATAGATATATCCTATGAACTTCAAGGCTCCATCTTGAAAGGCGATGGGTATAGTGCAACATATTGGAAGTATTAAATATGAGCTTGCAATAAATCCGAGTTCAATTGTTACAGAAAGGGGAAAACAAGTGAGTATAGCCATTATGATTGGCACACACGGGGCTGCTGCGGAGCAATTGCTTCGCACCACAGAGATGTTGATTGGGGAACAAGAAAACGTTTCTTATATCGACTTTGTGCCCGGTGAAAATGCCGATACGTTATTCGAGAAATACAATAAGAAACTGGAGTTGCTTGATACAACACAAGGGGTCTTATTTTTTGTCGATACCTGGGGTGGCAGTCCATTTAATGCGGCAAACCGTATTGTAATGGACAAAGAAAACTACGAAATCATCACTGGCGTGAACATACCAATGCTGGTTGAAGCCTTTATGTGCCGTGATGATGATCCATCAATGGAAGAATTGGTTTCTGTTGCATTGGAAACAGGGAAAGAAGGAATTCGAGCCCTTAAAACAGAGCCAGCCAAAGAGGCTGATAAACCTGAACCAACCCAATCGGCAACCCCCACGACTTCCCAGGCTACTGAACCTGTTGCTGGTGGTCACATGAAAATTGCCCTTGCTCGCATTGACGATCGTCTTATTCATGGTCAGGTTGCAACTCGCTGGACAAAGGAGACCAACGTCAAACGTATCATTGTAGTCAGTGATGAAGTAGCACAAGATACTGTGCGCTCCACATTATTAAAGCAGGTTGCACCTCCTGGGGTCAGTGCACATGTAGTCGATACTGCCAAGTGTATCCGTGTTTACAATAACCCTAAATATGCCGGTGAACGCGTTATGCTGTTATTCACCAACCCGACTGATGTACTGCGTATTGTAGAAGGCGGTGTTTCACTGGAATCTGTCAATATTGGCGGTATGGCTTTCAAACAAGGTAAAACCCAAATCAACAATGCTATCTCTGTTGATGCAACAGATATTAATGCTTTCGAAAAGCTGAATTCTCGCGGTATCGAGCTTGAGGCACGCAAAGTTGCCAGCGATACACGCTTAAATATGATGGATCTGCTCAAAAAAGCTTAAAAAACAAAAACAGATATTTTTTTATTAACCATTACTCAATAACGAAATTCTTACCAAATGACATTTGGTTACAGGAGAAAACAATGGAAATTACCGTTGTTCAACTTTTATTGATATTCATCGTCGCCTGTATTGCGGGTATGGGGTCCATTCTTGATGAATTTCAATTCCACCGTCCATTAGTTGCTTGTACATTGATCGGTTTAGTGCTTGGTGATATAAAAACTGGCGTTATCATCGGCGGTACACTGGAAATGATCGCCCTGGGCTGGATGAACATTGGTGCAGCAATTGCCCCTGATGCAGCTCTGGCATCCATTATTTCGGCCATTCTGGTTATCGCCGGTGGACAAGATGTTGGTGCAGGTATCGCGCTGGCAATTCCTCTGGCTGCGGCGGGTCAGGTTCTGACCATTATTGTCCGTACTATGACCGTCGGTTTCCAACACGCAGCAGATAAGGCTGCTGAAAATGGTAACCTACGCGCTATCACCATCATTCACATTACTGCTTTAATACTGCAAGCAATGCGTATTGCTTTGCCTGCACTGGTTGTTGCATTGTCTGTCGGAACCTCTGAAGTTCAGAGTATGCTGAACTCTATTCCAGAAGTTGTTACCACTGGCCTTAATATTGCTGGCGGTATGATCGTCGTTGTTGGTTATGCAATGGTGATTAACATGATGCGAGCTGGCTACCTGATGCCATTCTTTTATCTCGGTTTTGTGGCCGCTGTATATATTCAGAATCTCGTTATACTCGGTGTCGTTGGCGCTGTTCTGGCAATCCTGTATATCCAACTCAGTCCTAAATACAACCAGTCACAGACCGCTGCTCCTGCGGGTAATACCCCAAATAACCTTGATAACGAATTAGATTAAGAGGATGAACAATATGTCAGATACAACAAACCTGGGGCAGAAAAAACTGACACAAAGCGATATCAATGGTGTCTTCCTACGCTCTAATTTATTACAGGGTTCATGGAACTTCGAACGTATGCAGGCATTGGGTTTCTGTTTCTCAATGGTCCCAGCTATTCGTCGTCTCTATCCCGAAAATACCGAAGAACGCAAACTGGCTATCAAACGCCATCTTGAGTTTTTCAATACGCATCCTTATGTCGCGGCCCCTATTCTGGGCGTTACAATGGCGATGGAAGAACAACGAGCCAACGGAGCTAATATCGATGATGGTGCAATCAACGGTATTAAAGTGGGTTTAATGGGACCGTTGGCGGGTGTAGGTGATCCTATTTTCTGGGGAACTGTCCGTCCTGTTTTTGCAGCACTTGGGGCAGGAATTGCTATGAGTGGCAGCATGCTTGGCCCTATTCTGTTTTTCTTTTTGTTCAACCTGGTGCGTTTATTGACCCGCTACTATGGAGTCGCCTATGGTTATAAAAAAGGAATGGATATAGTTAAAGATATGGGTGGCGGTTTCCTGCAAAAGATGACAGAAGGAGCGTCCATCCTGGGGCTATTCGTGATGGGAGCGTTGGTTAATAGCTGGACGAAAGTCAATATTCCACTTGTTATTTCCAAAGTACCTGATCCCGTCACAGGAGTCGAGAAGGTAACAACGGTCCAAACTATTCTTGACCAGTTGCTCCCCGGAATTGCCCCGCTATTGCTGACCTTTGGCTGCATGTGGCTATTACGGAAAAAAGTAAACCCTCTGTGGATCATTATTGGTTTCTTCGTCATCGGCATCATCGGTTATCATTTCGGTTTTCTGGGCTTAGTTAAATAGTTTTATTAGAAAATTGATTTATTAAAAATATAGGGAGGAAATTTCCTCCCTCATTGATAAAAAAAAGAGCTATAAGTTAGAAAATCAGAGGTAACAATGAGCCTGAATGACATCATATTGATGATTTCAATTTTATTAATGCTCGCTTTTGCTGTTTATGACGAAATTATCATCAATCATATTAAAGGCAAGACTCTGTTAAACATAAAATTAAAAAGAAAACATCGAATTGATGCTTTAATATTTATCGCCTTAATAACTATCATTATTTACAATAATGTGATAGCGCAAGGTTCTCCACTAACGACTTATCTATTATCTTTTATCATCTTAGTAACAATATACCTTGGTTATATTCGTTCACCTAAACTCATATTCAAAGAAAAAGGCTTTTATTATTCCAACCGATTCTTTGATTATAACCAGATTAAAGCAATGAATTTATCTGAAGATGGTATTTTAATGATAGATTTTGAGTCAAATAAAATATATGTCACTGTAATAAACCCAGATGACTTAGAAAAAATTTATCAATTTTTGCTGAATAACAAATAATCCTTCCCTGATTCATATTAATTTTAAATAAGGCTGTAACACTATATCAGCCTTATTTTCATCAGCCTTATTTTTCACCTCAAAAGATAATGATAACTATTATCAATTCATTATTTAACGTATGTAAAATATTTTTGCCTTTTATGCCAAATATGATATTGTCCACTCCAGTCATTGGGGAGTAGCCTGTTCCAGAATTCTTCTGGAAAATTCGTATCAACATACTCGTTTGCATAAAACGTGGTACGAATGCCAAATCGGTTGGCAAGACCATAGACACATAATATCACCATTGGTTGGGGGTGATTTATGTGTATGTGGAATCACCCAGCCGAGGTTATTTTAATGAATCTCTATACAACTCTTACCCTCGCATTAGCTCTATCCATGGATGCTTTCGCTGCTGCCGTAAGTAAAGGAGCAGCTCTTCGTCGCCCACATTTACGTGAAGCAATCCGCACTGGACTCATTTTTGGTTTAGTTGAAGCCTGTACTCCTTTAATCGGCTGGTCTCTGGGGCTTTATGCCAGCCAATATATTATGGAATGGGATCATTGGGTGGCATTCTCATTATTGTTTATCCTGGGTTGCCGGATGATTTTCGAAAGTTTCAAACGCGAGCCGGAAACCACGATTAAATCCACTGCACCCCGTCGCTATAGTTCATTAACATTAATATTTACTGCTATTGCAACCAGTCTGGATGCAATGGCAATTGGTGTTGGTCTCGCCTTTTTGCAGGTAAATATATTACATACTGCAATGGCCATCGGAATGGTGACAATGATTATGGCTACTCTGGGAATGCTAATCGGACGCTACATCGGGCCATTATTAGGTAAACGTGCAGAACTTATTGGTGGACTAGTATTAATTGCTATTGGTTTCAATATATTATTTGAGCATCTCAAATTATTTATGTATGCCTGAGAATATTAATATTTTCTGCGGAATAGATATTTTTCAGATATCTATTCCGAATCCAACCTTATATCCCTATTAAATACGACGATAAACTTTCAACGTAAAATCAACTTCACAATTAAATGACGGCTTAGCTATCAAATTGTTTTTGATCTCTTCCGAGGCTCGCCAGGCAAACGGCGTCATCTGTAATAAATTATAGGATTGTTCACCATCCAATTGCATTTCATACGCCAGAGTTTCCGCCGAAATCAATTCAAAACCTTCCAATTGTTCAGTATTCTCAGGATGCAGATGAACTTCCTGATAAATTAATTCTTTCAATTGATATAAATGACGCGGGCCAGGTGTAACAGTCAGGACAATGCCTTCTGATTTTACTACTCTGGATAATTCCGCCGCTTTGCAAGGAGCATAAATTCGCAAAACCCCATCAAGAGAACGATCTGTAAACGGCAATCGATGGCTGGACGCCACACAAAAGCTGACATCCGGGTAACGCTTAGCCCCATAACGAACAGCAATTTTCGCTACATCCAAGCCATACACTGTAATATGCCGTTTAAGGTTTAACGCCTTTTGTACCGATGCAGTGTAATAACCTTCTCCGCAACCAATATCCAGCAATGCCTTAGTTCGTTCAGGTAAAAAACAATCAAATAATTCAATAACTTTTTGTTGTAGTATCTGATAATAACCTGCTTGTAAAAACGCCCTTCTCGCCTGCATCATCTCAGCACTATCACCCGGTTCTTTTGAACGTTTATGCTGAACTGGTAGCAAATTAACATAACCTTCTTTTGCACAATCAAACTGATGATTCTTTTCACAGCGCCATTGATGATGAGAAAACAGCAGTGGCAAATGACATAATGGGCATTGATAAGACATAACATTCCGATGGGATAAAAGACAGAACAAAAAGCTACTATACCATGTTTCGTTTAGCATGTTTTTATAAAACCGGGTGATATCAGATTGACTGCTAACCCTCTAAAACCCATTATATCCCTCACAAGAAATTAACATTTGATTAAACGGTTAAAAATATGTCATTTAATGATCTGGAAACTAAACGCCTTTTGTTAAAGAAATTGGCTTATGATGATGCTTCTCAAATCCAACAAAAGTTTCCTCACTGGGACATCGTAAAATATTTAGACAGCCACTCCGTACCCTGGCCATATCCTGATAATGGCGGACAATATTTCGTCAATAACATTGCTATGCCAGCAATACAAGATCAAAAAGCCTATATCTGGTCACTCAGAATTAAAACTAATCCTAATGAGCTGATTGGTATCATCGGGTTATATAACAAACACGATAATAATCGCGGTTTTTGGCTCTCTTTGGAATATCAAGGGCGCGGATTAATGCGCGAAGCATGTGAAAGAGTTACGAGTTACTGGTTTAATGAATTAGGCAACACCGTACTCAGGGTATCTAAAGCCAAAGTCAATGATAATTCAAGAAAGATTTCATTAGCTGAAGGCATGAAAGTTATAAGAACCGAGACAAAAGAGTATGTATCAGGTAAATACGATTGTGAAATATGGGAGTTAACTAAAGAAGATTGGTGTAATCGACAGAGATTACACCTTAGTGAGAATAATTAACTCTGTTCCCTTTGCCGGGGAAATTGGGCTTGCAAAAAAGGCAGTAATAATAAGCCAATCATAACAGCACAAACAGAAATCGTAATAAATAAGCCGGTCCAGTGGTAATTTTCTAAGATAATTGCAAATGGATAACCACTCAGCGCTGCCCCAGTATAGGCAAATAAGCCAACAAATCCCGTTGCTGCCCCCGCTGAATCTTTATGCGAGCATTCCGCTGCGGCCATACCAATCAATAGCTGTGGACCAAAAACGAAAAATCCAATAGCAAAAAAAACTAACGAATACAGACCATTGCCCCAGAGCCAGGAAGCCCATGCCTCGCTTCGGCACACGAACTAAATTCACCAACAACCTCAATATCAAGTTCTAAACTCAGTAACTGAGCAAAACCAGAGCGTACCACTACATGGTCATCGACTAACGCTACTTTAATCATCGTTATTTATTATCAGATCAGAAAAACCATATAAATTACTCTCATTAATATAGCTGTGCAATAAACTAGGAACGGATACGTTTCGCCCAAAGACGCTACTGTGGATGAAACAGTAGCGTCAGAATATTTTCTATAGAATTTACTGTAATTTTCTGCTGCTTCGGATTTTTCGCTCTTCAGCAATGGCAACAAAAACAAGTAAGCTGATACAAATAAATGCAGAAATATCAAGTGCCGCAAAAGTACCTTTCCATCCCGTTAAACCAAAAATAGGCACACCATCTGCAATCATCCCCAAGCCTAATTTGGCAAAGCTGTCACCGATTAAATACGCAAAAGTACCTTTAACACCATCTGCAACACTAATTGCCTTTTTGGGTACAAAACCAACGGCTGCCACACCAATCAACAACTGTGGGCCAAATACCAAAAATCCGAGTACAAACAGGGAGCCTAAATACATAAACTCGCTGGTTGCATGTTGATAGAACTCAAGACTGACAATGATTAAGCCTAATGAGATACATGCGACCAGAGCACGACGACCATTTGCCAAATCTGATAAATAACCCCACATTAGCGTTCCCACCAACGCGCCAACTTCAAACATAGTAAAACCAGAAATCGCAATCTCTTTAGAGTGCCCTAACTCCTGATATGCATATACTGTTGACCATTGGTCGATACCAATCCGCACGATATAAAGGAAAATATTGGCAAAGCAAAGAAGCCAAATCACTTGGTTTTTCAGGACATATTCAACAAAGATCTCACGCTTGGTCATTTTGTTTTCTTCTGCCGCAATATCTTCTTCGCTGACCTTCTCACCAAACAATTCTTCAACTTTACCCAAGCCGTAACTTTCCGGTGAGTCGCTACCGTAACGTAAGCCGATAAAACCAATGATCAATGCAATGATAGAAGGGAAAATAAACATCCCTATCACATGACCATCAAACAAATAGTTAGCACCAAACAATGCAACTCCTGCAGCGCCTGCACCACCAACGTTATGTGACATATTCCACAGTCCAAGATAAGTTCCCCGCTTACTACGGGGTGTCCATTTGGTAATGGTGGAATAGCTTGCCGGGCCTCCTATACTCTGAAAAAAACCACTCAAAGCATAAAATGCTACCATCAAGAAAACACTGATGCCTGAATTGCCCATACTCATACTAAAACCAAGCATGGCAAGGCCAGATAAGATCAACATAAATGGCAAGAATTGCTTAGTATTCTTCCCATCAGCATAGTAAGCGACTAAGGTTTTACCAACACCATAAGTAATAGAAAAACCCAACCCTATCAGACCAAGCTGGGTCATCGACAAACCATAAGTGGAAACCATATCGTTCTGGGCAATATTAAAGTTCTTTCGCACCAGATACATAGCCATATAACCAATAAAAACCACCAAATAGGACTGTATAAAGGGCTTAAACCACATTTTGCGGCGTACTTCGATTGGTAAATCCAACGTCGGTTGGCGGACTTGTTCAAGAATTTTAAACATGTGAAATCCTCAGATAATCACGATAAAAAGAGCCTTTTTAATATAGGTGGAAAAAAGGTGGATCGCTGAAACGCGAAATTTTTCGTAGGAATTGTTGTTACTGTCAGTATAAAGAAGTGATAAAAGATTGGCTTGAGCTATAGTCTTAGTTAAGCTAGGAATATTTCCTAGCTTTAGGTTTATCTACTGTAAAACGTGAAAAGAGTCACAATCTCTGTCTGATAAGGCATGGTTGGTAGAGAAAAGTACGGCTGAGAAAACAAGATATTAATTCTTATCTGGCCAACGCCATAACGGTTCTTCCAACATATTTATATCAGTCACATGGGTTTCACCAAGTTGCTTTTTGAGTTGAATATGCTGACAGTGTGAAGATTGCTTTAGTGCCGCAATCAAGTCTGGTGAATGTGAAATGACCCACACTTGTGTTTGACTGGATGCCTTTATAATCAATTTAGCTAATGAAGGCAAAAGTTCTGGATGGAGACTCGTTTCTGGTTCGTTTAATACCATCATTGACGGTGGGCGTGGAGTTAGTAATGCAGCGATCCATAATAAATAACGCAGTGTTCCATCTGACAATTCCGCACCAGAAAGAGGACGGATTAAACCATGTTGCTGAAACTGTATAGTAAACAGCCCTTCTGTGGAACGAGACATTGCTACCAAAGCGCCAGGGAAAGCATCATCAACAGACTCATCCAGCAATTGTGCGTCACCAATTTCACGAATTGTTTGCAACGCAGCAGCCAGATCACGTCCATCATGACGCAATACAGGAGTTCGTGTCCCAATCTGCGCCTTACGAGCCGGAGCATCACTATCAGTACGGAAATGATCATAGAAGCGCCAACCACGAATAAATTCACGCATATGAAAAACTTCCGGAGCAGTTAAAGGATCAGCCAGTTGATCAAACATGCTGGTAAAATTGTTAATGTGTTCTGATGCGATTTGCCATCTTCGGCCTTCCCGAACCCGGATGATCGGGCCTTTGCGCTCAACCAGTAAACCAGCCGGATGATAACATTCTCCACCCCAAATACCTTCTTGTTTAATTTCAGGATCTAACGCAAAAGCAGACTGTGACGGCTCAGGTAAACCAAGGGAAATAGAATAACCAAATGAATCTGTCGCAAATCCGAGACGTAATCGCTTTACCCCTTTTCTCACTCCCCCTTGCACTACCCCTCCCGCACGCGCTGTTCTCGAAAAAGTTTCCGGCCCTGCCCAAAACGCAGAGTCCAACCCACCTTCAAGTGCCAGAGAATTAACAACACCACCTTGTGCTGTCTCAGATAGTAAGCGTAGTGCGCGGTATAAATTAGATTTACCGCTACCGTTTGCTCCTGTAATTACATTAAGGGGACCAAGTACGATACGAAGATCGCGAATAGAACGATAATTATTGATAGCTAATGCTGAAATCATAATGTTCCAAATGCAAATTATTGGGGGAAATTCACCATATCAGATTTCAACCGCTGTGTATGAGAGCCAGTCGGTATAAGTTTACGATTATCAGTTGAAGGCATAATATTCATAGTGATTCTGATCACTCTAATCGGGGGTCGTTTATTTTTGATTATCCAACATTTTTTTATACTGCTCTATTTGCTCTTTATTTTCTGCTGCAAACTTTTTCCACTTTGGATTATTTGCTTGTTGCAGGCAAGATATATCAATTCTCTTACAAATAGAGAAGTTGTTAGTGGATAAACTAACTAATTTTGATAACGCCGCTATAGCAACACCTTTCTTATCAGACTCATCCCTATCACCATTAATTGCCCTATTAACTTGGAATACCAGAGACTGGGTTACTTGCTCTTTCGCGTTGCTTTCTGGTATGCAATCCTTTACAACAGGCTCACCAACGACTGTTCCAACCACTTCGCATGCCAGGGTGATCTTTTGCCCCTTATGTAATTCAAGGACATAATCTTGAAAATTATTACTTAATGTTGCATGCACAGTATCTAAGAAACTGCCGGCACTTAATGCAATAAACGATTTACCATCAGAAGGATAATTATTTATATTTTTAATTCTTCCAGAAATAATGACTTTTTTATATTTTAACTCTCTGTCTGCTCTTACTTCATTTTCAGAATATTTTCTGTATAAATCTCTTGCAGTTATGTACTTATATCCATAATTACCGGATACCCTACCGCCAGAAAATAACTTATTGACATCATTATCAACTAAAGATTTCGCAAACTTCGCATCATTCTCAGTAAAAGGAATAATTTTGCTGCTTGCCAAAGCCATTTCCCAAAATAATATAGAGGGAATGGCAATACCTATTAACATCATTTTCTTATTCATAATCAACGGCCTAATGTGAATATGATAAATTCCATTTTTAGATGGGATTCAATTCACATTACATTGAATAATAGTCGATGTAAAATATAATATTTAATTATTATTATCACTATATACGTTATTGTTAACTAACAAAGAACATAGAAAAGATAAATGAGAGCCAGAATGCATAATTTATTTTATCATCTCACATCGCATCTGACTATGATGATTATTTTACCACCTTACTATATATATTTTTATGATACCGACAGAAATGACCTGCTGATATGGTGTGATTGGGTGAGATATGAGTATAAAAAGACCCTGATTTCAGGGTCTTAATTAGAAAATCATGATGATTTAGTGAGGCTTAGGAAAGCTTTAGATTATTCCCACTCGATTGTTGCTGGCGGTTTACCGCTGATATCATAAACAACTCGCGATATGCCATTGACCTCATTAATAATACGGTTCGATACGCGACCCAGGAAATCATATGGCAAATGTGCCCAATGCGCGGTCATAAAGTCAATGGTTTCTACTGCTCGCAGAGATACAACCCAGTCATATTTACGACCATCGCCCATTACACCAACAGACCGAACTGGCAGGAATACGGTGAATGCCTGACTAACTTTATTATACAGATCCGCCTTATGCAATTCTTCAATAAAGATAGCATCGGCACGACGCAGCAAGTCACAGTATTCTTTTTTCACTTCACCCAGTACGCGAACACCAAGACCCGGCCCTGGGAATGGATGGCGATACAGCATGTCATATGGCAGGCCCAGTTCCAGGCCAATACGACGAACTTCATCTTTAAATAGCTCTTTCAGTGGCTCAACCAGACCCAGTGTCATATCTTCCGGCAAACCACCCACATTGTGGTGAGATTTGATCACATGCGCGTTACCTGTCGCAGAAGCCGCAGATTCGATAACGTCTGGATAAATCGTGCCTTGTGCCAGCCATTTGACCTGAGTCTGTTTTGCAGCTTCTTCATCAAATACATCAATAAACACATGACCAATAGTTTTGCGTTTAGCTTCTGGATCATCAATTCCCGCCAGCGCAGAAAGGAAGCGATCTTCCGCTTTAACATGGACAATATCCAGGTCAAATTTACCCGCAAACATTTCCATAACTTGATCGGCTTCATTTAGGCGCAGCAGTCCATTGTCTACAAATACACAAGTCAGACGCTTACCAATTGCACGATTCAGCAGCAGTGCAGTTACAGAAGAATCAACACCACCAGACAACGCCAGAATAACGTGATCATCGCCAATCTGTGCACGCAGACGTTCTACGATATCGTCAATAATGGAAGCTGGCGTCCACAGTGCTTCACATTGACAAATATCCAGCACAAAACGTTTCAGGATATTCAAACCTTGATAAGTATGAGTCACTTCCGGATGGAATTGCACACCATAAAAACGTTTTTCATCATTTGCCATGATAGCAAATGGGCAGCTATCTGTGCTGGCTACAGTTGTGAACCCTTCGGGAATAGCTGTTACTTTATCACCATGGCTCATCCACACATCCAGTATCGGCGTACCTGATTCATTCAGTGCATCCTGAATACCACGGAACAACTTACTGTCACTTTTGATCTCAACCTGAGCATAGCCGAATTCACGCTCATTAGAATTAGAAACTTCTCCGCCCAGTTGCATGGACATGGTTTGCATACCATAGCAAATTCCCAATACCGGCACACCTGCGTTGAAAACATACTCTGGTGCACATGGACTGTCGTTTTCAGTTGTGCTTTCGGGGCCACCAGAAAGGATAATGCCGTTCGGGTTAAATGCGCGGATTTGTTCTTCAGTGACATTCCATGTCCAAAGTTCACAATAAACACCAATTTCACGAATACGTCGGGCAATTAGCTGCGTATATTGTGAGCCAAAATCAAGGACCAGAATGCGATGTTGATGGATATTAGTTGTCATTCGAGGTGAATTCCCAAAACAAGTGGCAATAAAACAATAAAAGTTAGTGACCCGCAATTGCGGGCCACCTTAATAAATAAATTACAAACCTAAACGATAGTTCGGTGATTCTTTGGTAATAGTCACGTCATGGACGTGGCTTTCCTGAATACCGGCACCACTGATGCGAACAAATTCTGCTTTAGTTCTCAGTTCACCAATCGTGCCACAACCCGTCAATCCCATGCAGGAGCGCAAACCACCCATTTGTTGGTGGACGATATTTTTCAGCAGTCCCTTATACGCAACACGGCCTTCGATACCTTCTGGCACCAATTTATCAGCCGCATTATCAGTCTGGAAGTAACGGTCAGAAGAGCCTTTGGACATGGCGCCCAAAGAACCCATTCCGCGATAAGATTTGAATGAACGGCCTTGGTAAAGTTCGATTTCACCCGGAGATTCTTCTGTCCCCGCCAACATTGAACCTACCATCACACAGGATGCACCCGCTGCAATGGCTTTGGCAATGTCACCTGAGAAACGGATACCGCCGTCAGCAATTACTGGAATCCCAGTTCCTTCCAGCGCTTCTACTGCATCAGCGATTGCAGTAATTTGCGGAACACCAACACCAGTAACGATACGAGTCGTACAGATAGAGCCTGGACCAATACCGACTTTAACTGCGTTCACACCTGCTTCTACCAGTGCTTTGGCACCTTCACCCGTCGCTACGTTACCACCGATAATTTGCAGATTAGGATACTTGGCACGAGTTTCACGGATACGCTGCAAAACACCTTCTGAATGGCCATGGGATGAGTCAATCAATAGCACGTCTACACCCGCGGCAACCAGTGCATCAACACGCTCTTCGTTGCCCGCACCAGCACCAACCGCAGCACCAACACGCAGACGCCCCTGTTCATCTTTGCAGGCATTCGGTTTACGTTCTGCTTTCTGGAAATCTTTCACAGTAATCATGCCAAGCAAATGGAAGTTATCATCAACAACCAGCGCTTTTTCAACACGCTTCTCATGCATTTTCTGCAACACGACTTCGCGGGCTTCACCTTCTTTTACAGTGACTAAACGCGCTTTCGGCGTCATAACTGCTGTAACAGGCAGATCCAAATCAGTCACAAAACGGACATCACGACCTGTAATGATACCCACCAACTCATTCGCTTCTGTCACTACCGGGTAACCGGCGAAACCATTACGCTCAGTCAGTTCATTGACTGCACGCAATGTCGTTTGTGGCGTTACAGTTACGGGATTAGTCACAACACCACTTTCATGCTTTTTCACGCGACTGACTTCTTCAGCCTGACGCTCGATAGACATATTTTTATGAATGAAGCCAATTCCCCCTTCCTGTGCCAGTGCGATAGCCAGTGCAGATTCCGTCACGGTATCCATTGCCGCAGAAAGCATAGGCACGTTCAGGCGAATAGTAGATGTTAATTGCGTGGACAAATCTGCTGTATTTGGCAGAACTGTAGAGTGGGCAGGAACCAACAAGACGTCGTCAAAAGTTAATGCTTCTTTTTTAATTCGTAACATGGGCAATATCTCACCAAGCTATGTGGCAATAAGGGATAAAATATTGCCGCGGCATTATACAGGCCGTAATCGGTTGCCTCCAGCATTTTCTGAAAAAATTTCTTGATTAGTAATTATGAGTAGTTATTATCAATCAATTAAGTCCTTGTTTTAAAATTTGATCTAGCTCACATGTCACTGCCAACCAACACTGGAATTTTTTCTGTTAGTCGTCTGAATCAGACGGTTCGTCAGCTATTGGAGCTGGAAATGGGTAGAATTTGGCTAAGTGCTGAAATTTCTAACTTTTCCCAACCTTCATCCGGGCACTGGTATTTCACGCTGAAAGATGAACGGGCGCAAATCCGGGCAGCGATGTTTCGTAGTTATAATCTACGAGCCACGTTCCGTCCACAAAATGGTCAGCAAGTGTTGGTCAGAGCACAAATCACCCTGTATGAACCACGTGGTGATTATCAACTGATAGTAGAAAGCATCCAACCTGCTGGCGACGGATTATTGCAACAACAATTTGAAGTATTGAAACAGAAACTCGCTGCAGAAGGATTGTTCGAGCAAATCTATAAAAAACCACTACCCTCACCTGCCAAACGCCTTGGAGTGATCACCTCAGCCAGTGGCGCAGCATTACACGATATTCTAAATATTCTGAAACGTCGTGATCCTTCTTTACCCATTATTATTTATCCTACTGCGGTTCAGGGTGCAGAAGCTCCATTGCAGATTATTCGGGCTATTGAACTGGCAAATATCCGACAAGAGTGTGATATTTTGATTGTTGGGCGTGGTGGCGGTTCGTTGGAGGATTTATGGTGTTTCAATGACGAGCAGGTAGCACGTGCGATATTTCAGAGCCAAATACCTATCGTTAGTGCTGTTGGACATGAAACCGATGTCACAATTGCAGATTTTGTGGCTGACTTGCGTGCTCCGACGCCTTCTGCGGCGGCAGAATTGGTTAGCCGTAATCAAATTGAATTGTGGAGACAAGTTCAGTCCCTGCAACAGCACCTCGAAATGGCGATGGATTACTTTTTTGCTAAAAAGCAGAGAATTTTTAATGAATTACAATATCGGCTCCAACAACAACGGCCTGATTTTCGGTTGGCACGTCAACAAAATCGTTTATCTGAATTACGTCAAAAATTGATCGATGGTTTATTACGCTGCCTGAAACAGAATTCAATGTCCTATGAAAAATTAAATCAAAAACTGTTACAAAATAGCCCTGAGCAAGAAATACGACATTATAGCCAGCATATTCAACAACATGATTTTCGGCTCAAACAGGCAATAGAGCGACAGTTATCCCGTTATAAAGAGAGATTTGCGGTTTCCTGTTCACGCATGGAGACCGTAAGCCCGTTGGCAACGTTGAGTCGTGGTTATAGTATTAGTGAAACTCCAGATGGGAAGTTGTTGAAGCAGGTTAAACAGGTCAAAGTTGGTGATTCGCTGAAAACCCGATTGCTGGATGGCTGGATTGAGAGCCAAGTAATCCAAGTGAAAAAAGTTAGTAAGAGAAAAAATAACTTATAAAAGTGTCTTATCTGTTTTGTGATAAGTACCAAGCTTCTATAGGAAATCAATATCAGCAACGCCATGAAGATGAGATATTCGTTTTATCAATTAGACACAGCATAATTAGAAATCAAAATGTTATGCATCATCCTCTGGAGTTTATAAAGCTTATTGATAAATCTTCTCCGTTATTAGGAATGGCAATTTCAGATAACGAAAAACTGGAGGGTATTACTCATAATGATCGACAACCGCAAGAAATAATATCCATAATTTATAAAGACATTGTGTGGAAAAACCATGCTGAAAATACTTCCGGTTACAGTATCTGGAGTGACAGAACTTTATGATATTAAGATTAGCAGCATTTTCGCTGCTAATCTTGCAGCAATGATCTCAACCCCTGAATAATCAATGGAATATAACTTTGACCAATTCTGGTTGTTCCTGACAACACAATTTCTGAGCGAATTTCACTTGAAAATTCAAAACCTAATGTATAACTCCCAATTGCATCATTAGCTTTGGATAATTTAAGTTTAATCATTCCTTCCATAGGACAAAAAGTTAGAGAATAACTTTCCTGATTTTTTTCTGATTCGATAATATTATTAATAAAATCATCCAGCTCACCAGATATACTAACAAATAAGAATACCTACTATACCAATCTAACTTCAAGATGCGTGTGATTTCTCCCCGCGAAGCGGGGAGAAATCAGGTTTCATATAGTGTTGTAAATTGCAACTTGAAGTTTAATGCGTATATATAGTATGGCGAGCATCTAAAAAACATAGTTATCAGAAGCGAACTTCTGCACTCATAACATAAGTTCTGCCGCGGGCTGTTTGAGCTACAACTTCCCCTTCCGATATATTTGGTGAAGAATTCATACGATTCAGAGCATCTGAATAGTTTTTGTTAGCCACGTTCTGTACAGAAAATTTAACAGAAATATTCTTATTGATTTGATAATCCGTATATAAATCAATAATGGTCGGTATCTTATGATCTTTTACCATCTTATTACTAATTTCCGCATTTCCATCTACATTAGAATTTTGGTGATAAGACTGACCTGTATATTTCACTATCGCACCAACACGAATTTTTTCTTCCAGTAAACGAACGCCAGTATCCAATGTCATATAACGCTCCGGTAACTGAGATGCGTAGCTTGTTCCCATAATACTTGCCGAAAGTGAGGCTGGCTGTTGTGTTTTCTGCTGGCTATATGCTAATAAGCTATAGAATATACCAGCATCATAATTGACCGAAAGCTCATAGCCACGCATAGTTATCGGTTTCAGACTATTACCATAAATATATATATTAAAGTTAGGATCAACCCTTCCCCACTCTTCATTTGTCAATGTTCCATCATTCTTACAAATTCTACCTTCTGCACAAACCAGATAAGATTCACTGAAGATATAGTTTTTGATTTTGGTATGAAACATCGTTGCTTTTAAACGGAATGAATCCCCTTCTATAAATAAGTTCGGACGATAACTATTAAACCCAATCTGATAAGTATCTGCCTTTTCTCCTTTCAGGAATGGGTTCATAGAAATTCCGCCTTCATTAGAATAGAAAACTTCCTGTGCATTTGGTGCCCGCATTGCATGCGTATAAGTTATGAATGGCTGGAATGCAGGTGTAATTTCTGCTGATAATAAAATACTTGGATTAAATCCACGATTTTTTAAACTTACTTGAGAAGCTCCTTGAGGGAAACAAGAAATTCGGGGATCACAGGCTGGTTTAAATCCCTTAAGGCTATAGTCTAAATAATTCAGTCCTAAATCGGCGGTATAAATACCATGCTCTATTTTAAACCGACTATAAATGCTAGTAATATCCTGCTTTCCACCTGGTGAAAACTGATTGTCTTCTTTTTTTACTGTATTTTCAGTACCAAGACCTATGAACACCTTCTTTTTATATTCAGTGTGCATCAATTTACTACCAAGAGTAAACGCAAAGTCTGTATCACCATAATTAAACCGGCTGGTATTTTTAATATCAATAGCATCAGATTTATTATGTGATTCACTTCCACCTAAACCCGGTATAGAATCAGGCTGCAAAATCTGGTCGCCATTACCTGTGCTAAGCAGCACTTTAGTATCAATTAATTCACTGAATGGTGTGTAATGATATTTAAGATAATAATCATAGCTATCGACATGACGTTGTGTAAATTTATTGTGATAAAAACGCCCAGCTAACTCCAGATCATGAAAATCATTAGGCTTAATATTGATTTTCATCAATTGTGAATTTGGTTTCTGTTTAAATGTTTTATCCGTACCAAATTCTTCGCTACTGATACCCATGCCATTTTTGTAGTGAGCATCAATACTATGACCACTAACTGCAAGCATAGCACCAATAGAACCTTCTGGGCTGAATGCCTGCGTTTTTCCTGCAATAGCAATCATACCGTTTTTACCTATGCCATTAGGCTGTGTCCCTTAATAT
>NZ_JBFPEZ010000033.1:0-3954 GCF_040838225.1 Xenorhabdus sp. SGI246 | reverse complement strand
CAGATTCACCCACCCCTTATGTGCCAGCATTGCCCCTTTTGGCCGGCCGGTAGAGCCCGACGTGTAAATGACGTAGGCCAGATGATTTTCTGTCAGGGGCACCGGGCGATGAACAATATTACCGGCGGGCAGGTTTTGCACATGCGACTGTACCGTGTCGGAATCCAGACAGATAACGCGTTGCTGGCTGAGGGGTAATTTATCCACCAGTGCTGTTTCGGTCAGGATAAATTCCGCCCCGCTGTGCACCAGCATATATTGCAGGCGGGCTTGCGGGTAACTGGCATCCAGCGGCACATAAGCGCCGCCGGCTTTGAGAATACCCAACAGGGCAATCACCGTTTGTAACGACCGGGGAAGGCAAATGGCCACCAGAGTATCTGGCCGGATACCTTGTTCAATCAGGTAATGAGCCAACTGATTGGCCTGAGCATTAACGGCCTGATAACTTAAAGTTTCCTCCCCAAAAACCAGCGCGGTTTTTTCAGGATCCAGGGCCGCCTGTTCTTCAAACAGTTCATGGAAGCACCGCCCTGATGGATAATGATTCTGTGGCCCCTTTAATTTATGCAGTAAGGTCTGTTTTTCAGCTTCTGCCAATAATGGGAGTTCATGAACGGAGGGCTCTTTATCGATTGAATGGGTGCTCATGACTTCAACAATGCTGGTCAACAAGGTTTCGTAATTGGCAAGTAATCTGTCGATGGTAGCATTATTAAATAGGCTGGTATCAGCAATCCAGATGATAGATAATTCATTTTCCTCTTCATACACATGAACTTCCAAATCAAATCGTGTGGTCATAAACACGTTTTTTTCATCTGCAATAATATTATCTTGTTTCAGCGTTGTATCCTGTTGGTTGTTCTGGACAACAAACAGGATTTGGAAGATGGGATTATGGTTTAGGTTCCGTTCCGGGCTGATTTTTTCTACCAACATCTCAAACGGCAAATCTTGATATTCGTAAGCATCCAGGATGGTGTGGCTGTTTTGTTTTAATAATTCACTGAACGTCGGCTGGCCGGATAAATCGGTTCGGATAACCAGTGAATTCACAAAAAAGCCGATTAGAGGTTCAATATCAGGATGTTGTCTGCCGGCAATTACTGTTCCAACCAAAATATCTTTTTCATTACTGTAGCGGCTCAGCAATACGGTAAAAGCCGTTTCCAGAAACATAAATAGTGTCACTTTATGTTTGGTACATAATGCTCTGATTGCTTGAGTAAGACGCGCTGAAATGCGCTGTGGATGAAGCCGTCCGTCGAAATTTTGTTTCTTCGGACGTGGGTTATCCAGAGGCACACGATGGCATGGCGAAATACCCGCTAACTGGTTCTGCCAATAAGTCTGCTGTTTTTCCAGCATCTCACCTTGCAGCCAGTTCCGTTGCCACTGGGCGTAATCGGTATACTGAATTTTCAGCGGCGGGAGTGGATTAACTTCACCTCGACAAAAAGCCCGATACAAGGTAAGGAGCTCACTGAGAAATATAGGTATTGACCAGCCATCGCAAGCGATATGGTGTATTGTATACAAAATCGCGTAATCATCTTCCGCCAATTTTATTAAACGGACACGCAGCATCAGATCCGTGCGAAGGTTAAAAATCAAATTCTCTTCTGCCTTACCGAGTTGTTTTACTTGATCGTTTTTTTCAGTTTCAGAAAGTGCAGATAAATCATAATGTGTAATCGGTAAATCGTAATCAGTAGCAATAAATTGCCGCGGTTCATCATTGATGGTTTGAAAATGGGTACGCAACACTTCATGCCGTTCGAGTAACGCCTGAATAGCTGCTTCAAATGCTTTAATGTTAACAAGCTCCCGCAGCCTGAAATTTCCTGTACAGTTATACTGAAGGCTGTCTCCATCCAGTTGATCAATAAACCATAAACGTTGTTGAGCAAATGAAAGCGGATAGTGTTCCGCGTTACCATCACGCGGAATATCTTGCAACCAATGTGTCTGAGTTTCTTCTGTATTAACCTGACTCAGGAATTCAATCAACTCTTGCTTGTAATGTTTCCATTCACTGAGCAATTCCGGTGGAGTACTGTCACGGAAGGTTTCATATTGTAAGCGATTATCTGCTACAAACAGCGTGATCCCTTGACTTAAAGCTTCATTGACAATTTGCACAGCCTTTTTCATATATCACCTTTCAGTAATTTTTGTGTCGTTTCTTGCTCAGTCTGGAAATGTTTTCTGTTTCCTTTAACAAGATGAACTGTGACTATTTGTGATAACTGCTCAAGTGTTGGATATTCAAAAATACTTCTTAACGGTATTTTGACGTTTAATTCATTGCGTATCGAACTGATCAGGCGCGTCGCCTGGAGTGAATGTCCACCTTGTGTGAAAAAATTGTCATAAATCCCCACTTGGCTGACATTCAACAATTCCTGCCATAATTGACTGATTTTTTGTTCTATTTCATTTCTTGGGGCAACATAATCTTGTCTACGCAAATCACTTTCATTTGGGATCGGTAGCGCTTTTTTATCCACTTTATTGTTCAATGTGAGTGGCATACGCTCCAGCGTGATATAGAGATTAGGCACCATATATTCTGGCAGTTGTTTTTTCAGAGCGGATTCAAGCAGTTCTGAAAGTTCACTATTCATCGCGGCGATCTGCGGGTAGTTCGCCAAATGGGTTTGACTATAATGGGTTCGAGACTGAACAGGTGGCAATTCACCCCGGCTGAAAATGACATCCAACAAGTCAGGTCGTTGTTGTGACCATGTCACACCACACTGATAACCACACTGTTCGGCATAATGAAGCAAAGACTCCAATGCCTGAACTTGCTCCGTTGCTTGCGGAGAAAAACCGCCTGCATATTCTGACGGTGATATCATCTGATTGGCTGGCCAATGACGTAGCCCTTCCGCTAAGTCAAAATCATCTTTGATGCGGGCATTAGGTATGCCTGAAATACCGAATGTCGGGTCTATCCCTGCCTGCAATAAATCACGCAGATTTTCCAGAGTAGAGAAATCGTACCAATTGCAAGATAGATCATCACAAGATGTCGTCTGCTCGTTTCTCTTATGCAGAATGACATCATACCGATAGCGCAGCATTTCATTATCACCGATGCCACGTTTGACCAAAATATCAACCCGGCTAATTTCAGGATAACGTGTTGGTAACTGGGTAAAATAGGTTGGGCTAAGCAGCAATTCGGGTTCTTGTTGTAATCGCCGCTGAATACGATTTGCCAATGTACTGACTTCAATGCGTTGCCCATTCAGGTGACCTTGCTCAATGGCCGTGACATGTGCAGTTAATAGATCTAAGTTACGAATATCTCCCAACAAGACTTTTCCGCCTGCCTCCATGATTGACAGTAGCTGAGTAAGCACTTTTTCCAGGTATTGAACATTGGGGAAGGATTGCACAACGGAGTTCATTACAACGGTATCGAACTGATCAGGCGTGGTTGTGCCCAAATTCAGTGCATCCCCCCTTCTTAGTTCTACGTGCGACCAGCCACGCTGTTGCAAAATCTTTTGGTGACGATCCAAGACTGCCGCTGAAATATCAGTGACCAGTACCGATTCACACTGAGCCGCATAATGGTACAACAAGTCACCTGTCCCACAGCCGATTTCCAGTAAGCGACGGGGACGCAAGGATTCAATTCGCTGTACAGTGCCTGCCCGCCACTCTTTTATTTGGTCCAGCGTAATGGGCTGACCGGTATAACTGTTTATCCAGCGACTGGAATCCGTGTCTGAATCTACTACTCCATTATTGTCATGATGGGTATTTTCCGATGTAGATTGTCCTTCAAAGACATTTTTCCTGTTTTCAATATAGCTCTCATTCAATGCCGTCACTTTTTCGTCTAACCACGCCGTTGTGGGACTGATATAAGCAATGAGTTTTTGATTTTCGCCTTGACTATACATGCTTACCACTGCATGACTCACAATATCATTG
>NZ_JBFPEZ010000032.1:0-43841 GCF_040838225.1 Xenorhabdus sp. SGI246 | reverse complement strand
AACCATTCAATACATGACCGAATTATTATTCTCCGGTTTGAGAGAGTGAGCGAATTATAAGTCATATATGAAGGGAAGATCATTTATTATATACCCGTCGTCTTTCAAGTTGCTTCTTGAAATCCATAGGGTATAAATTTTTATCTCGGCTTATATTTGTTTTTGTCGCGTTGATTTTTAATAATTGGAGGTATATTGCTTAAATTCAACCACGTTTCAAACTTTCACTCGGTGTTTCACCATAGCGTGCCTTATATTCTGCACTGAATCGTCCCATATGGGCGAATCCCCAACGCAGAGCGACTCCCGTGACATTGCTTGCTTCTCCTGCCAGTAGCTCTGTACGAACATGTTCCATGCGCAAGTCGCGTAAATATTGCATCGGGCTGATATCCAAAAATTCCCTGAAACCGGAATAGAGACTGCGAAGGCTGACTCCTGCCACTTGAGCAAGCTGTTCTACCGTAATAGGTTCATGGGCGTGAGCCTGTAAATATTCCTGCACTTTTCGTACATGTCGTGGGCGAATGGAACTGCGACGATTCGCGGGGGAACCGCTGTAATTATGCTGATGGGTGGACAGCAGGGTAACAGAAAGTAATTGCTCAATCTGACCAGTAATGAGTTTATATTGCAGAATATCAGGTAGTTGTGTCGTATATTCAAGCAGATAGAGCATCAGGCAGCGCCACGCTTGACAACGTTGCCATTCAAACCCCAGTTCAAATACCAGTGGTTTATCTAAAGGATGCCCCAATTGTCCAATAAGGGTTCTTTCCAGCAAAGTGCGGGAGATCCTGACCATAAACTGGTCATTATCAGTACTCCAGCGCATGGAGGTATGCTGATCCGGACTGAGGATGGATGCCAGATTTGGTGTTGAATCAAGGTGCTGACCACCGCTTTCAATACAGGCATTGCCTGATAACGGCATCTGAATAAGAAAAAAAGACTCCAGTGCGTTCGGATTGATTTCAACATTAGCCCCGTAACGCAGTCGGCTCATGGAAAAGTCCCCACATGGGATATAGTGCATTCTGGCATCCAGCTTCCGGCTGCTACCCAGTATATTTAGTTGATGGGGCTTCATCACCCGACCGACCATCGACTTTACTTCATCAAGATCATGGGATGAAAAAAGCAAATGTTCTGGAGAATTGAGGTGAGACGCTATTTGGGGTACTGCATATTTGGGGTCTGCGTACCTTGAATCAGGGTTTCTGGGATCAGAATAATAGTGAGACCACGGATTGCCCATCATTATTAGATACCTCTTTAAACATTTATTAAAGCTATACAGTTTCCTACTAGCAGTATCCACATTTTGCTTAAATGAAAGATATATGATTGTGAATATATTTATGATAAATCTTACTCATTATTAAGATAGTAATAAGTTTCAACTGCTCTCATCTCTATCTGTTTTGACTATTTTTTATCCGCTCTCTGCATGTTCTATCCAGACACTGCGTAAATCATAATGACATGACAAATCATGTATTGATCGATGATTCATACTCTTATTACATAATGCCCATACCTGTTTGTTTGGAGATCTTTTTTTAACAAACTGTAGCAAGACAGAAATGTGAGGCGATTGATCATGGCGGAACGATCATTTGTTAAAGAAGTGGAAAAATTACGTTTGGGTCAGGGGGAGCTTTTCCGTGGGGAAGGCATACTCGCTGTGACAAAAGCGTTGTTGGAATCAGGTGTTGCTTATGTTGCAGGTTATCAGGGTGCGCCCATTTCCCATCTGATGGATGTTCTGGCTGATGCGCAAGCGATCCTTTCCGAATATGGTATTCGTTTTGAAAACAGCGCCAGTGAAGCAACAGCCGCTGCCACGCTTGCTGCTTCTGTTAATTATCCATTACGCGGTGCTGTCACATTTAAGGCGACTGTAGGCACAAATGTTGCCTCAGATGCGTTGGCAAATCTGGCATCCGGTGGCGTTGTCGGCGGTACGCTGATTATTGTCGGCGAAGATTATGGTGAAGGCTCTTCCATTATGCAGGAGCGCAGCCATGCATTTGCGATGAAATCCCAGATCTGGTTGCTTGATCCGCGTCCCAACCTGCCTTCAATCGTGCAGGCAGTAAAAATGGGGTTTGAGTTGTCGGAAGCCAGCCATACACCAGTGATGTTGCAGATGCGTATCCGTGCTTGCCATGTGCACGGTCGGTTTGTTTGCGCAGATAATCGCGTATCAGCATTTAAAATAAAAGATGCACTGACAAATCCGGCGCGTGAGCTCAATCGGATTGTTTTGCCTCCTGCCAGTTTCTTACATGAGAAGGAGAAAATTCAGGAACGCTGGCCTGCTGCTGTGCGCTTTATTCAGCAGAAGGAATTGAACGAATTTTTTGCTGAAAGCGCTGATGACATAGGCATTGCTTTGCAGGGAGGATGTTATAACACCGTGATCAGAGCCCTAAATTTGTTAGGGCTGGCGGATGTGTTCGGTAACAGCCGGATTCCGCTATATGTCATGAACGTAGCATATCCGTTGATCGATGAGGAATTTGAACGCTTCTGTTATGGCAAACAGGCAATTTTAGTATTGGAAGAAGGGCAACCTAATTTTGTAGAACAAAATGTCGCCAATATACTACGGCAGCGTGATATTACCATTCGGTTACATGGTAAAGATTTACTGCCAATGGCAGGAGAATATGATACAGCCACTGTGTTGGCGGGAGTTCGTGCTTTCCTTGAACGTTACGGCAAGGTTGAAGCTGAAGTGTCAGTCGCTGCCTGTCAGGTGCGCATTCCGGCGGTTACTTTGCCTGCTGAGGATACATCAGATAAAGACTCATCAGACAAAGAATCGTCAGTTACAGAAAATAATGTGGTTCATGTCCGCCCACCCGGATTTTGTACGGGTTGCCCGGAGCGTCCGATCTTTACCGCTATGAAATTGGTAGAGCGGGAACTGGGGCAACATCATGTCAGTGCGGATATTGGTTGTCACCTGTTTGCCATCTTGCCTCCATTCAATTTGGGAAATACCACGATGGGATATGGGCTAAGTGCAGCGAGCGCAGCAGCATTGAGTGCGCCAGTTGTGGATAAGCGAGCGATTTCAGTGATGGGAGATGGGGGATTCTGGCACAACGGGTTGACGAGTGGCATTGCTAACAGTGTCTTTAATCGCAGTGACAATCTGACCATTATTGTGGACAACAGCTACACTTCTGCCACAGGTGGGCAGGATATTCCATCTTCAACTGCTTTCAACGCCAGTCGCAGTACGGGTCATGATATCGAAAAAGCGGTGAAAGGCGTTGGGGTGAAGTGGATACGCACGATCAAACATACCTATGACCTTAAAGCCATGATCCATACTCTGCGGGAAGCACTGACAACAAGTGAACAGGGGCCGAAAGTTGTAGTCGCACAGAGTGAATGTATGTTGAATAAACAGCGCCGTGAGAAAAAAAGGAATAAAGAGGCAATAGCAGCAGGACAACGAATAGTGCGTGAACGCTTTGGCGTTGATCCTGATACTTGTACAGGAGATCACTCTTGTATCCGTTTGTCTGGTTGTCCTTCACTGTCGATTAAGCCAAATCCTGATCCCTTGCGCACCGATCCAGTGGCAACAGTATTGAATAGCTGCGTGGGTTGTGGATTGTGCGGGGAAGTTTCCCACGTTGCGGTATTGTGCCCTTCTTTCTTTAAGGCCCGGATCATAACCAACCCCAACTACTGGGAGCGGTTGCTTCATCGTATTCGTAAAGGATTCATCAGTTATTTGCAACGTCGAGATGCTAAACGTCGTGAGCGATATGACGCTTAAAAGCCAAACCCTGTAAGCTCTAAGGGGAAATTATGTCTATGTCATCATCCATTCAGTCTCCGATTATGAAACCGAAAATCCAACCTATTAAAATTGCGATTTTGGCAATGGGAGGTGAGGGGGGTGGGGTACTGGCAGATTGGATCGTCAATTTGGGTGAAGAGCAGGGTTATTTTGCTCAGGCAACATCCGTACCCGGTGTCGCACAACGGACAGGGGCGACGATATATTATGTCGAACTGTTTCCCGGAGCAGATGATCCCGATGTTCCGGCTCCGGTACTGGCATTAATGCCAACGCCCGGTGATGTGGATATTGTACTGGCTTCTGAGCTAATGGAAGCCGGACGTGCAGTCCAGCGCGGTTTTGTGACGCCGGATCGTACTACGTTGATCACGTCAACTCACCGAGTATTCTCAATGGAGGAGAAAACAGCAATGGGTGATGGGCGTGTAGATAGTCATGCCCTGATCCAGCAATCACGACGGGCTGCGTTACGTTTTGTCCATTTTGACATGGCATGGATGGCAGAAAAGAGTGGCAGTGTGATGAGTGCTGTGTTGTTTGGGGTACTCTGTGGTACGGGGCTTTTGCCATTCAGTCGTATGCATTTTGAAAAAACGATTATCAAAGGAGGTGTGGGGGTAAAGCCTAGCCTGCAAGCATTTGGCTTGGGATTGAGCAGAGTACAGTCAGAAGAAGCAGACTACCGGCCTTGCTATCAGCATTCTCATCATGAGTATTCTCAATATGACCGCTTAAATCGTAATCGTTCCAGCCACAACCGTACCGATGACGAGAATATAAAAGCTTTTTTATTGCGTATTCGAAAAACATTGCCTTCTTCTGTCCATGAAATCGCTGCTGAAGCTGTCAGGCGTTTGGTGGATTATCAAGATCCGGCTTATGCCGATTTATATCTTGATAAATTACAGTATCTGACGGAGCAGACTGGAAAACATCATCAGCAACTACTGTATGAAACTGCCCGTCATCTGGCGCTGTGGATGACTTATGAAGACACCATTCGGGTGGCAGATCTGAAAATCAGGGCCAGACGGTTCGAGCGGGTTTACAAAGAAGTGGGGAAGCATAGTAAGCAGCTTGTTGAAATTAATGAATTCTTGCATCCCAGAATGGAAGAGATCTGTGACACCTTGCCCACCAATGTTGGCCGCTGGTTATCCCGTCCTCATTTTGTAAATCGGATGCTGACAAAACTATTCAGCCGCGGTCGTGTAATTACTACCAGTTCAATTTGGGGATTTTTATTGCTGTATACGCTGGCGGGTTTACGCCGTGTCCGCCGACGTACTCTGCGCTTTCAGCATGAAACCGAACGGATTGAAAATTGGTTGCAGCGGATCGTGATTGCAGTAAAACATGACCCGGCGTTGGCTGTGGAAATTGCTCTATGCCAGCAATTGATTAAAGGGTACGGTGATACCCACACCCGTGGGTTGCGCAATTTTCAAAGCCTGATGGGGATTATTGATCGTCATCTCGTTCATTTGTCTCCGGCCAACTTGCGACAACTGCGTGAGGCGGCATTAGCGGATGAAGATGGCAGACGATTACGTGAGTACCAACAGCATATTGAAGCCACTATTTTAGAACAACGTACTAAAACTAAAACGACGATATTAAAAGACAGTATTAAAACGACAACATTGAGGAGGAGTCACTGATGAGCCTGCTTAGATTTGTACAGCCTCATAAGATTCGATTTTCTGAATGTGATCCTGCGGGGATTGTTTTTTATCCTCAATATTTTGTGATGTTCAATAATTTGTTCGAAGACTGGTTCGATGAATTAACTTCAATCGGATATGCCAATTACATTGCTAAGCATCGCTTTGGTCTGCCAACTGTTCATTTAGAGGCAGAGTTTACAGCGATCAGCAGAATGGGAGATCAGGTTTGGCTGGAATTAAATGTTGAGCATATAGGCAAAAAATCACTGAAACTCCGCCAGCGTTGTATCAGCAGGAAAGGAGAATTAAGGATGAGTGTAGTTCAGACTTATGTGACGACATCACTGGATACTCATCAGGCCATCCCGATCCCTGATGAACTTTATTACTCATTAACTAAATTAATACCTTGATTAAAGCAATTACTTAACTAAAGCAATGCCTTAATTAAAACAATGCCTCAACTAGGTATAACCTTAACTCAATACCTTAACTGAATCCCTGAACTTATGCGCCGTGGCACAGGTATGGTGTAACAGGAGAGAAATCATGAACAAGAAAAATATGAACATCGTATGTATTGGCGGCGGGCCGGCGGGTTTGTATTTCGGTTTGCTAATGAAATTACAAAATCCTGATAACCGTGTTGTCGTGATTGAACGTAATCGTCCCTATGATACTTTTGGTTGGGGAGTGGTGTTTTCGGACGCAACATTGGAAAACCTGAATGCGGCAGATACAGTATCAGCCAGTGCCATTGGTGCAGAATTCAGCCGTTGGGAAAATATTGATATCCATTTCAAGGGAACGGTAAATCGTAGCGGCGGTCATGGATTTATCGGTATTGGCCGTAAAAAATTACTCAATATCCTGCAAGATCGCTGCCAGCAGTTGGGGGTTGAGTTGGTGTTCGAAGTACAAGTTAAGGACGAACAGGAAATCGCCCGAAGATACGATGCCGATTTGCTGATTGCTTCTGATGGGATCAACAGCCAAATCCGTATCCGCTATGCTGATGCTTTTGCACCTGATATTGATCAACGCCATTGCCGTTTTGTCTGGTTGGGAACCCGCAAAGTCTTTGATGCTTTTACATTTTTGTTTGTCGAAACAGAATATGGCTGGTTCCAGGTTCATGCCTACCAATTTCAGGAAGGGTTATCGACTTTTATCGTTGAAACTACAGAAGAAGCCTGGTTAGCGGCAGGTATCGATAAAATGTCACAGGAAGAGGGCATTGCCTACTGTGAAAAGATATTTGCACCGTGGCTGGATGGATATAAGTTGATATCCAATGCAGCGCACTTACGCGGAGCTGCTATTTGGATACGTTTTCCTCGTGTCATCTGTAATCATTGGGTGCATTGGATCAGGCCGGAGGGCGGTAACGGCAAAAATGTACCGATCGTGTTAATGGGGGATGCTGCCCACACCGCCCACTTTTCTATTGGCTCTGGGACAAAACTGGCATTAGAAGATGCGATTGAACTGACTAACAGTCTGAAAACGCATCAGGGAGATTTGTCTGCGGGCTTGTCACATTACCAGAAAGTACGCAGTGTGGAAGTGTTGAAAATCCAAAATGCGGCACGTAATTCCACGGAATGGTTTGAAAATGTAGCGCGCTATGAAGATTTTCCGCCGGAACAGTTTGCGTATTCTTTGCTGACACGTTCACAACGTATTTCTCATGAAAACCTAAGATTGAGGGACAAAACATGGCTGGAAAGTTATGAACGTTGGTTTAATCAGCAGCCTGACCAACAGTCTCCCTTAACTCCACCAATATTGACACCTTATTCGGTGCGGGGAGTCACCCTGAAAAATCGAGTCGTGGTTTCTCCTACCCTACTGTATAAGGCCGTGGATGGCATACCGGGATTATTTCATCAGGTCCATCTTGGCAGCAGAGCATTGGGCGGTGTGGGGTTGGTGATCGCCGAAATGACAGCAATTTCACCACAGGCGCGTGTGACTCCTGCGTGCACAGGATTGTGGAATGATCAACAAGTGCAGGGATGGAAGTTGATCACCCATTTTATTCATCAGAACACAGATACCCTGATAGGTATTCAATTGGGACATGCCGGGCGACGAGGTTCGACCCAACGGGGATGGGAACAGTCTGACCATCCGTTACCGGAAGGAAACTGGCCTCTGGTGTCGGCATCGGCTGTGCCTTATTTATCAGAGATTTCACAAATTCCGGCAGCGATTACCAGGGCACAAATGAGTGAGGTTATTGCACAGTTTGTCGCGGCAACCCGCCGGGCTATTGATGCGGGCTTTGACTGGCTGGAAATTCAGGCTGCCCACGGTTATCTGCTTTCCAGTTTTATTTCACCGATAACTAACCTGCGTGATGATGAATATGGCGGTTCATTGGAAAATCGACTTCGTTTCCCGTTAGCTGTTTTTAAAGCGGTACGTGATGTCTGGCCGGCTGATTTGCCGATATCTGTGCGCATCTCTGCCACCGATTGGGTTGAAGGAGGAACTGGCATTGATGAAGCTGTCTTGATTGCCCGGCACTTCCACAATGCGGGGGTGGATATGGTGGATTGTTCCACAGGGGAAGTTTCTGCTAAACAACGGCCGGTTTACGGGCGCATGTATCAGACTCCGATGGCTGATCGTATTCGTAATGAGGGCAATGTGCCGGTTATCGCGGTTGGTGAGATTACAGACGCTGATCAAATCAACGGAATTATTGCTTCTGGCCGTGCCGATCTCTGTGCTTTATCACGTCCATTTTTATCCGATGCGGCCTGGTTGCTACATGAATGTGCCAAATATGGCTGGACAAACGTCGATTGGCCGAAACCTTATCTTTACGGCAAACAGCAACTGGAACGCCAATTGATGCAGATACAGAGAGGTATTCAATAGGTCTCAGGTTAGCTTTCAAATCACAGTTACCATCCGTACAGGAGATAGCCATGTCTCAACAAGAAAATATTCAATCACATGATCAATACCGGGAAAATATTATCGGTCGCGCTAATGTCGCCGATAACCCTGAACTGCTGGCTTATTACCAAGAACTGGAGAAACACAGAACAGGCGCACTTTGGACAATCGCTAATAAAATTGAACCGTGGCAACCGAAATCCGCGTCGGTTCCGGTACTTTGGCGTTATAGCGTTCTGCGTGAACATGTTCTGAAATCTGCGGATTTGGTTACACCAGAAAAAGCGGGGCGTCGTGTGGTCTATCTAAATAATACTGGAGATCCGCGTTCATCCAGTGCCGTGGGGCTGCTTTATTCCGGGATTCAGACTATGCGGCCGGGAGAAGCGGCATCAGCCCATGCTCATTCCTCTTCTGCTCTACGTTTTATTATGGAAGGACGCGGAGCTTATACCATTGTTAATGGGCAGAAAATGCCGCTGGAAGCGAATGATTTTGTTTTGACCCCAGGTGGGACATGGCATGAACATGGCGTTGATCCTGATGGTTCACAATGTATCTGGCAGGACGGTCTGGATATTCCGTTGGTCAATGTACTGGAAGCCGGCTTTTATAAGGTACATCCTGACTTACGTCAGGCGGTAACAGAACCTGTGGATGCTTCTGTTGCTCTTTGGGGAGCACCGGCCTTGCGTCCGCAAAATATCGGTTGGAATAAACCTTATTCTCCGTTGTTCAAATACCAATGGGAGCCAACCTATGCAGCACTGCAACGTCATGCCCGCGTTTCAGAAGGTTCGCCCTTTGATGACATTTTGATGCACTACACTAATCCGCTGACCGGGGGGCATGTGATGCCAACTCTTGGTGCCAGTATGCAGCTATTACGCCCCGGATTTGTTGGTAAAGCGCACAGGCATACTGGTAGTTTCATCTATCAGGTAGCGAAAGGACAGGGCTACTCTGTGATTGATGGTCAGCGGTTTGACTGGCAGGTGCGAGATATTTTCTGTGTTCCTTCATGGGCGCTGCATGAACATGTCAATACATCACAAACGGAAGACGCCTGTTTATTCTGTTTCAATGACCTGCCAGTGATACAGGCATTACAGTTGTATTACGAAGAAGCCCTGACCGATAACGACGGACATCAACGAGTAGGAGGAGAAAGATGCGTTTAATCACTTATCGTACCGAAATCACTGCTGCTGCACGATTGGGGGCAATTGTAAATAATCATGTAGTGGATTTGGCAAAATTAGCCGCTCATGCCGGAAGTGTTTTACCGGATAATATGCTGGACTTTATCGAATTGGGGCCATTGGCCGTAAACAGTACAGCCATATTGTTAAATTCGTTTGAAGGTCTATGGCCAACCGGTGTGACCCGGCCATTAGAGAATGTAAAAATTCTGGCTCCCATTCCCCGCCCGCGCAAAAACATTTTCGGCATTGGCCTGAATTATGTTGAACATGTTGAGGAATCCAGTCTGTCTCTTGATACAGCAAAAGATCTGCCGAAAGAACCGATTATTTTTTCTAAGCCGCCAACCACAATCATTGGTCCGGGGGATGCAATTGAACACAATCGTGAAATCACCCGGCAATTGGATTGGGAAGTGGAGTTAGCCGTGATCATCGGGCAGCGTGCGAAGGGCGTCCCAGAGTCTGACGCACTGAAATATGTCTTTGGTTATAGTTTGATTATCGACATGAGCGCTCGTGATTGTCGCCGTGCCGGGCAGTGGATCTACTCTAAAGGTCAGGATACTTATGCACCTTTTGGCCCTTGCATTGTTACTGCTGATGACATTCCCGACCCGCATAATCTTGCTTTGCGTCTGAAAGTTAATGGTGTGACTAAGCAGGATTCCAATACTCATCATATGTTATTCAAGGTTAATGCTTTGATCGCAGATATCAGCAAGGGGATTACACTGGAGCCGGGAGATATCATTGCGACAGGAACGCCATCAGGTGTTGGGGCAGGACGCGATCCGCAGGAATGGCTATGGCCGGGGGATGTCATTGAAGCACATCTTGAGAAAATAGGTGATTTGCGCCACCCCGTTATTGCTGTGTAATTTTTCCGATAGACGAAAGAAAACAGGAGCCTGATATGCTGAATCTTCCTAAATTCAAGGCAGCTACGGTACAGGCTGCGCCGATCTTTCTGGATACGGAAGCGACAGTTGATCTCGTTTGTCAGCTTATCCAGGAGGCGGCAAATAATGATGCCAGTCTGGTGGCTTTTCCTGAAGTGTTTATTGCGGGGTATCCCTATTGGAACTGGATAATGACGCCCGTTCAGGGCAGCCCGTGGTTTGAAAAATTGTGCAAATCTGCCATTGAAGTGCCAGGGGCTGAGATCCATAAAATCGCTCAGGCCGCTGCTCGTCATCATATCAATGTTGTGATTGGCGTGAATGAGCGTAGTCCCACAGGTATTGCAACACTCTATAACACGCTGGTGACTATTTCTGATGACGGGCGTATTTTGGGGCGCCATCGTAAACTGGTCCCGACATGGGCTGAAAAACTGACATGGGCGAATGGTGATGCTTCTTCATTAAAAGTACATGATACGAGTATTGGCCCACTGGGGGTGCTGGCCTGTGGTGAGAATACCAATCCGTTGGCACGTTTTGCTTTATTATCTCAGGGAGAGCTGGTACATGTTGCCAGTTATATCTCCCTGCCTGTTGCACCAGCAGATTATGATATGGCTGAGGCGATCCGTTTACGTGCGGCGGCGCATTGCTTTGAAGGTAAAGTTTTTACCCTCGTTTCTTGTTCCACTATTTCCCCGGAAATCGCACAGGCTATGATAGCCAGCCATCCCGAAGCTGAACAATTGCTGGCACGTCCTAATAGTGCGTTTACGGGAATTATCGGGCCGGATGGACGTGTGATGGGTCATCCCCTGATTGATAAAGAAGGAATTGTCTATGCGGAAATTGATCTGAACCGTTGTATTCAACCCCGCCAGATGCACGACATAACAGGGCATTACAACCGTTTTGATATTTTTGATTTGAAAGTGAATCGCCGTGCTACGAATGCGATCCAGTTTATTGATTCATGGGATCAGGCTGATTCTAATCTGTGTGCTGATTGGGTTAATCCCACACAAGAGGATCGCTTATGAGTGAACAGCGTAACTTTCGGGTCGGGCTGATTGTGCCTTCGTCAAATACTACTATGGAAACGGAAATTCCCGCTATTCTGCGCACGCGAGAAATGATCACCCCTGAACGTTTTACCTTTCATTCCAGCCGCATGAGAATGAAAACGGTCAGAAAAGATGAACTGGCATTAATGGATGCAGATAGTGATCGCTGTGCATTAGAATTGTCGGATGCGTCAGTGGATATCGTGGGATATGCCTGTCTGGTAGCCATTATGAGCATGGGGAAAGGATACCATCGAATTTCGGAAAAACGTCTTCATCTACGGACACTGGAAAATGGTTATCCGGCTCCGGTTGTCACAAGCGCAGGAGCATTAGTGAACGGGCTTCACGCTTTGGCAGCGAAACGGATCTCTATATTGACACCTTATATGAAGCCATTGACCCAATTGGTGATTGATTACATCGAAAATGAGGGCATTGAAGTCATTGATAGTATCTCGTTGGAAATCGCGGATAACCTCGCTGTCGGGCGACAAGATCCTCTTGCACCAGTGGAAATTACTAAGCGCTTGAACAGTAATGTCGATGTTATTGTTGCTTCTGCCTGCGTACAAATGCCTTCATTGGCATCAGTACCTTTGATCGAGGCGCGTGTGGGAGTACCTGTTATCTCCGCATCTGTGGCAACGACTTATATGATACTGAAACAGCTTGGGTTAGGTACATTCGCTCCGGGATTTGGTTCACTGTTATCTTGAATAGATACCCGTGACTTAAACTGGCCAGCAAAGTGAGAAGGGGCAGGCAAATAAAATGTAGGTATTCGGATATAATAGTGAAAGATTATTAATATCCTGGATATATACCCTATGGTTTTTCAGAATGCAGCTAACAAAACTGCAATTGAGAAGATGACGGGTATAGCAGTTTAACCAAAGGCCTGCATATGACGCGCTACGAACAACTGGCAGTAACGATCCGCCAACAGATAGAGGATGACATTTGGCAAGTGGGGGACAGGCTGCCATCACTGCGGGAATCGGTGAAATCGTCGGGATTAAGTTTGATGACGGTGCTGCAAGCCTATCAATTACTGGAAAGTCAGGGCTGGATCGTGGCACGTCCGCAATCAGGCTATTATGTTGCCCCGCGGATAAAACCATTTGCAGCGGCAAAAGGGGGAAAGAAACTGAATCTGAGTGAAAATGTGGAGATTAGTGCCTCAATTTTTGATGTCTTGCAAGCGTGTAAAGATCCACAAATCGTTCCTTTTGGTTCCGCATTTCCTGATCCTTCCTTATTGGTAGAACCCAGATTAGCCAAAACACTGGCGTCAGTCGCTCGTCGCTTTGTTCCCCACAGTTCATTGGCTAATTTACCTCCGGGAAATGAACGATTGAGGCGTAATATATCCCGCCGTTATGCCGCACAAGGTATCCATGTTTCTCCTGATGAAATTGTGATCACAGCAGGCGCAATGGAATCGTTGAGTTTCAGCTTACAGTCAGCGACTTCCCCCGGAGATTGGGTCGTGATTGAGTCACCGGCTTTTTATGGCGCATTACAGGCTATAGAGCGTTTACGTTTGAAAGCCATTGCCATAAAAACGGATCCAAAAACAGGTATTGATTTGGATGTACTGGAAGAAGTTGTTGGTAAATATGAAATAAAAGCTTGCTGGCTGATGTCCCGATTTCAGAACCCATTGTGTGTCAGTATGCCGACAGAAAATAAACAGCGATTAGTTGAAATTCTGAACCGAAGCGGCATTATCCTGATTGAAGATGATGTTTATGGCGAACTCTATTTTGATCAGGACCCGCTGATGCCAATCAAAGCATGGGATAAGGAAAATAATTTCATGCACTGTGCATCCTTTTCAAAATGTCTCGCTCCCGGATATCGCGTCGGATGGGTAGCTGCGGGAAAACATGCGATAAAGATCCAACAATTGCAGATGATGAGCACCGTTTCAGCCAGTATCCCCACACAGTTGGCGATTGCGGAATACCTGACTCAGGGAGGATATGATACCCATATACGGCGGTTGCGGCGTCAATTGGAGCAAAGACAACTTCAAATGCTGCGGGCAGTCAGTGGATATTTCCCTCAGTCGGTCAAAGTTAACAGCACGCGTGGTGGTTATTTTATCTGGCTGGAATTCGAACCGCCTTTCAATGCTAATCGGTTATATCAACTGGCGCTGGCTAAAGGCATCAGTATTGCGCCCGGCAGCATGTTTTCCACCAGCTCTCAGTTTGATCACGCTTTCCGGTTGAATACCTCATTTGCATGGAATGAAACTCAGGCGGCAGCCATGAAAACATTGGGAAGTTTGTGTCATATGTTATTAAAGGAATACGGGTAATTAATCACATTTTAATTGTTTCTTGGTTGCGGCAAGAAAAATTATTTGCGAAGTTTACAATTGGACATTTATTGCCTCTTCAGGTGTAAGTAGAACAGTAAGGGTAGTGAAAGGAGAGCATGAGAATGAAATGTTTCGATTATGCAACGTTACCAAGAGAACAATGGGCTGGAGGGATCGGGGAAGTAAGGGATATTGTTTGCTGGCCGGTTGCTGATGATTTCGCTTGGCGTGCTTGCTTCACATCTATTCATCAAAATGGGGCACTGGGGCAATTTCCTGATATTGATCGCTCCATCGTATTATTGAAGGGAAAAGGCATCCGTTTAACCAGCCCAGGTTTTCTGGAACATGAGCTGGTGAACAAAATGACCCCTTTCCATTTTTCCGGTGATATTCGGGGGCATGTTGAACTGTTGGATGGAGCTGTTCAATGCTTCAATATCCTGATCTGCCGTTCTTCCTGGGTTTCTGAAATTTCTGTGGTGACTGCTGAACGCCGCTTACCGACATCTCACAGCGGAGTGTTGTATGTTCTGAAAGGGCGTTGGGAAATGATCGGCACAAATTCTGTTCAGCTTGCTTTTGGGCAAGGTGCATGGTGGTTGCCAGAGGATATACGGGAAGGGGCGATTAAACCGTTAGTTGCTGATAGCCAGTTATTGTGGGTGGATTTATACCCGAATGAGTAAATATTAATGAATTTATCATTAAATCTAGTTTGGCAATATTAATTTGAACTGAAGTCATTATTAATAAGCCCCTTTTCAGGGGCTATATTAAAATCACCCACTATACAAATTTGTTTTCACTTTATTTGTTGTGAGGAAATTCTTCTAAATAGAAATTAAAGTGATAACTGCTGGCTTTTTCAAACCGCATATAGGGAGGTATTGTCTCATAAGTAACAATATCAAGGTCAGTGCCATTATATTTAAAATAAACAGCACCATTAGTTACCACGATATTCTGATCATTAAATACGGCCACGGAGGTAACATATAGTTGCCCATCTTTTGGTATTAGGCCAACGACTTCATAGTCGCCATTTGAATAACAGTTTACAGCATCAGGAATGGTATAAGTTTGGATATTTGCCCTAAATACTTGATCTATTCCTGATTCGTTAATCAATTTTATTGCCAGCAAATCACGGTTTGATGGAGATACAATAAACTTTGACAAACCTTGAATATCACTAATATCAGCCTGACTTGTATCCCATTCGCGATAAATTTGTCCTGCTTGACTATCACTGCCATGCCGCCAGGCAAAAACTATTGACTCCAGGCCAACTTCGACAGAAAGAAACTTATCATTTAGTGGAGTGCCTATTAAATTTACTTCTGTACTATTTTCTGGATATTGATAAGAGCTACCCGTGTAATTTTTTTGGGTGTAAAATATAGCGCCATTGGCGAGCTGAGTTTTAGACATAATAGATATTCTCCTTACGTTTATTCCAACAATGTCAAACTAGAATAAGGAGAAGAAATTATGTGTCAAGGTGGTGAATAACTCTTATATTGAGACATGGTTTTAAAAAAGATTTGCTTAAATTTAGATGTGTGAAAATTAATAAATGAGAGCATTTTTATTTATCAAGGTTTGATTTTATTTAATCTCTATAATATTTATTTTCTTAATAGCATTCCAGATAAATTATTATCATAAACCTTGATGAAAATGATATATCTAAAAAAAATTTAGTTATTTTAGGGGCATTGTGACCATGTCGGTAAGCGCATGGTGAGTTTACCGTGCGCTTACTTCTGAACAGCTCAGCGCTTAAATTGTTTCAAAATATTGTCTTACAATTTCTCTGCCAATTTCAAACGATGCCGTAGCGGCAGGCGAGGGAGCATTGCAAACGTGCAGTGAGCGATGGCCCTTCACAAAGTGAAAATCATCTACCAGTTTGCCATCAACTGTTAATGCCTGGGCACGAACACCCGCTGGCCCCGGTATGATATCTTCGGGCTGTAAATCAGGAATGAGCTGACGGGCATTGTCAGTAAAGCGCTGGCGTGAATAGGAACGGCGTATTTCTGCCAGGCCTTCACCAAAATAGCGTGTGGCAATTTTCCAGAATCCTTTGTAAGTCAGTATTTCCGTCAGATCCCGCAGGCTGAAATCTGTTTTATGATAGCCTTCACGCTTAAATGCCAATACTGCATTAGGGCCAACATCCCGTTTGCCATTATGCATGCGTGTGAAATGGACACCTAAAAACGGAAAATCAGGGTTGGGAACAGGGTAAATCAAGTGATTGACCAAATAGTTTTTACTGCTATCCAAGACATAATATTCACCACGGAATGGTACAATCTTCATACCAGTATCATAACCCGCCAGCTCAGCAATCCTGTCGCTATGTAGTCCGGCACAGTTCACCAGCCATTTGGCTTGATAACCGCGTTGTTGAGTCTGTACCTCAACATAACCACTATGTTCACGGATAGCTTTTACCCGTTGTTGGCAGTGAATATCTCCGCCTCTGGTTTGTATGATCTCAGCCAGTTTTGCTGCAATTTCCTGATAATTCACGATCCCTGTATCCTGCACCAGAATGGCTTCCAGGCCGTTGACATAAGGCTCACGTTCTTTCAAAGCAGCTTGTGATAACCGACTGACATTAAGATCATTTTGTAAACCGCGTTGATAAATATTTTCCAATAAAAGGAGTTCTTTTAATTGAGTTGCAACAATAACTTTGCCGCAGCGGTCGTAATATAAGCCATGTTCTTGGCAAAACTGATATATCGTTTGATTGCCTTTTTTCGCCAGACGCGCTTTCAGACTGTCGGGGGTGTAGTAAATACCAGAATGGACAACATTGCTATTACGACCACTCTGATGAGCAGCCACATTCTTTTCTTTATCCAATACTAGCAGGAGTAAGTGTGGATGATGTTCTTGCAGGGCATTGGCAGTACCAAGCCCGACTAATCCTGCACCAATAATAATCACGTCATACATTTTTACTTTGCCTCTTTAATTGTTTTTTCTCAATTGGCTCCAAAGTCATGCTTGCTGCTATTGTCCGGTAATGCTGTCCGGTATTGTTTATAGCGCAGGAGATGAATACTACCTGATAACACAATCAGCATTATTCCCACTAAATCTGTCCATATACCCGGTTTGATTAAAAGAATAGCGGCAATAGTGAAGATAACTCTTTCCAGCCAATGGGGCCTAATCATCCAGGGGTTGGAGATTGCGATAGAAAGAGAGTAAATACCAATTAATGCCATCATTATCATGTAAAGAATGGACAGCACATTCAAGTCACTGCCTTGCATCAATAATGTGGGGTTGTATACCAAAATAAAAGGGATGATAAAGACAGCCGGACAACATCCCATATATATGTGGTCAAAACCACCGATAGCCGTACCTGAACAATCTGATGGGGGCTTTACAGCCCTAATTCCAGTCCCATAGAGCGATTATGGGAATATTATGAATGAATAGAACTTGCTTCTCGGTTTACTGATAAATTTCAGATTTTGAAACCTGCATCTTCAAATTAGACAGGTATATTACGAGTATACATAAACGCTGACTATTCAAAAAAATTAATAAGATTTGTAAAAAATGATACTTAGACATTATAGATAAACAGTTACATTATAGTGTCAAAATGTGTCACACAGGAAAGTAATATGTTACAAATATTAGCGACTCAAACATCTCGCTTGGAACTGACTGAAAGTATTATTGCAGCTAAACTTGCTAAAAATCTTTCATGGGAAGAAATTGCAAATGGTACAGGAATGAATGTTGCTTTTGTGACGGCGGCTTTACTTGGACAACATCCGTTGCCTATAGAGGCAGCAAAGAAAGTTGTTGAACAATTAGGTCTTACAGATGATGCGGTAAAGCTTCTACAGGCAGTCCCTATGCGAGGTTCAATTCCAACAGGAGTACCAACTGATCCAACGATTTATCGTTTCTATGAAATGTTGCAAGTATATGGAACAACATTAAAAGCATTAATACATGAACAATTTGGTGATGGTGTTATTAGCGCAATTGACTTTAGGTTAGATATTAAGAAAGTCGAAGATCCAGAAGGCGGAAGTCGGGCAGTAATAACTTTAGATGGTAAATATTTACCTACTAAACCTTTCTGATGATGAGCTTTTAGAAATAAGTCAGCATCATTTTATGAAGTTGGCTTATTGATTAATATGATTTTTTTAAGTTTATAAAGAAGTTGTGTAATTTGTAGTTAAAGTACACACTAACTTGCATATTTTTCATTTAGCAGGGTACTGCCTGATAACACGAGATATTCTTAATAGGTAATAAGGTATTTGAAATATAGAGAGTAGAGATTGATATCACAATCATAAAATTAATAGTTTATTCATTTATTTTTGTAGAAGTTTGAACCAAATCATGTCTTTATTCAACATCATTAATTTCATCGTTAATGACTCTTTTTCATAGTAAAAACATTTCATATTGGAACACGGAAGTTATTGAAAGAATCAATCAGGCAAATTCAAAAATAATGATAATGAATTCCTAAAGTTGTTATTCATTTAAGGATCATTGAGGGAAAAAATCAGATGTATGTGAATGTTAATAATTGAGAGGGGACAAAAAATACCGTAGTGTCACGCTATTAGTATGTAAGACATAAAGATATCAAGGTAAAATACAATAATTTACTGTATTTTTCAGCAGAAAAATTACTCTTCAATTCATTCATTAGGAGATAGAATCATGGCGGCTGCACACACTAATATTCATTACTATGATATATCTACCCGTTATGCTCGTATTTCACTATTAGATACTGGCGGTAATCGGCTTCCGGTTCTTTTAATACATGGTAATTCAAGTAGTAAAGAGATATTTCGCCATCAGATTGAGTACCTTAAAAAGGACTATCGGGTTTTAGCGCTTGATTTACCGGGGCATGGTGCATCTTCTAATGCCAATGATCCACGTCAGACATATTCAATGCCGGGTTATGCTCGCACTGTTATTGAAGTCCTGAACAAGATCGGAGTTAACAGAGTGGTTGTTTTTGGTTGGTCATTAGGGGGGCATATTGGGCTGGAAATGCTGGCACTGTACCCTAAAATGATTGGGCTGATGATTTGTGGTACACCCCCTGTGGCTGCGGGTAAAGAGAATGTTGCACTTGGTTTTCGTCAAAGTGAGCATATGGGGCTTGCCGGGAAAGCTGATTTTACTGAAGAGGATGTGAAGAATTATGCTTATCAAACAGTAGGTGTTAACGCTCCCCATGAACCGTTTATCTTTGAAGCAGTAGCAAGAACAGATGGTTTGTCACGCCAGTATATGTTTGAAGCTTTTACTTCCCCACAGGCGACAGACCAAAAGTTATTGGCCGAAACAAGTAAAATACCTTTGGCTATCGTGAATGGGGCAGGTGATCCTTTTATCAATGCCGAATATATTGAAAGTTTGCATTATCAAAATCTTTGGCAGGATCAAATTATTAGTTTGGTCGGTGTGGATCATGCACCGTTTTGGGAAGCACCAGCTAGGTTTAATCCAATATTGTCTGATTTTCTTTGTGATTTCCAATAAATTCGATTAACTAATTTGAAAATATGCTTGGCTGGGAAATTTATGAGAATGTATTCAAATAAATTTTCCAGTTTCATCTGTTTTTTCTTCATTCTTTTGATGAACCTAAAGAGTGGGTTATAGATGAAACTTGTTTGGCATTAGTTCACTATGCAGCGCAGGAGATCCAGCAGCAAAAACAGGCACTGTCCGACATTGATAGTATCTAAAGCGATAATAAAGTAATAATAGGGTAACGGTAGGATAATAGTATAATATTGATCTCTGACAGTGATATGTTGAAAAAATCACCGCTGGCAGGTCGGATATAATTTTATTTGTTTAATATTTTAACACATCATTTAATTTTGTTTCCATCATTTCTATTATTCCTATTATATAACATGATATTTGCGTAATAAGATAGGCCAGTCTGACAATGATTATGAAAAAAAGAATTATGAAAATAATATTTTCTATTATAGAAAGATGTTTTCGATATTATTAATCTATACCCGTTTCATCAATGTTGATATTATCCGGAGCAAATTGATTTCTATTCACAGCTAATCTATTCGTATTTAACCTGTTTACAGTGAACAAAGAGGTAACTAAAAAATGAAGGACATACATTTGCGCAGAATAATGTGTTGATTACCATGAATGACAGTCAATTTATGGAATAAAAGGAAGATAATTATGCGTATTGAGTCGTTGTCAGAGCGTCATTCAAATCATTCCGTATTTTGTTGTGTGCATGAATTATTTGAGCAGCAGGTAGCGAAAACACCGGATGTTATTGCCATAAGGTTTGGTGAGCACTCATTGTCTTATGATGAATTAAATCGTAGAGCAAACAGATTGGCCCATTATATCCGTCGGCACCACCATCATGATGGTGAAAAAATTTCTCCGGTAGGTATTTGTCTTGAACGTAGCATTGATGCGATTGTTGCGGTTATTGGTGTTTTAAAAGCCGGAGCTGCTTATGTCCCGATTGATCTGAGTTATCCTATTGAGCGTCAATCTTACATTTTGACCGATTCTAATGTCTCAGTCGTTATTTCCCGTGGTGATATTGAATTATCATTTCCTGAGACTATCGCACGTATTGATTTAGCTCAGTATGATTTTTCCGACAGTAATAATAAAGAGAATACCAATAGTGAGAGTTGTGATATAGAAAACCTGGCAGTAGCTTGCTCTCCTCAAGATCTCGCTTATTTAATTTATACCTCAGGTTCGACAGGAAAGCCTAAAGGGGTCTGTATGCCTCATCAGTCGTTGGTGAATATGTTAGTCTGGCAAATTCATCAGCAAGGCGATTATTTTGGTAAGAAAACGTTGCAATTTTCTCCACTAAGCTTTGATGTCTCATTTCAGGAAATATTTTCAACTTTATCCAGCGGTGGTGAATTAGTGTTGATCTCCAATCACTTACGATTGGATCAATTGGCTCTGGTCACGTTTATTACAGAACAGCGGATTGAACGAATATTTTTGCCTTATGTGGCATTAAATGGTTTGGCAATGGCAGCGATTGCACAGGGATGTTATCCAGAGAGCCTTATTGATGTGATCACGGCGGGGGAACAATTGGTTATTACCACCGCTATCAGGCAATTTTTTCAGGCATTGCCCGATTGCCACCTGCATAATCACTATGGTCCATCAGAAGCACATGTTGTGACGGCTTACACTTTGGAAGGTAAAGCAGAAGGGTGGCAGGTTCTGCCTCCTATTGGTGCACCGATTGACAATATTGAAATCTATCTGCTGGATAGCAATAACTGTGTTATTGAGGATGAAACACCGGGTGAGTTGTGTATTGCGGGGGCGCAACTGGCTGAAGGTTATCATCAACGGCCGGAAGAAACTGCGGCTAAGTTTGTCAATATTGCGGTAAATGGTATGCCTCTTAAACGAATGTATCGTACTGGTGATTTAGCAAAATGGCGGAAGGATGGTTTGCTGGACATTCTTGGCCGGATGGATTTTCAGGTCAAAGTACGGGGTTATCGTGTTGAACTGGGTGAAGTTGAAGTGCTGTTGATGAAACACCCGGCTGTGCGTGATGTTGTGGTGTTGATACAAACAGCGCGGGAGCAAAGTGAAAGTTCAGAAGACAACCGGTTGATTGCTTTTGTGATTATTTCAGAACGTGCTTTGCAGCATCATTCACAGAGTAGTGTGAAAGAGAGCATTCAGCAATTCATGAAAAGAGTGGCGCCTGATTATATGCGGCCGACAGCCATTGTTATTGTCAATCATTTTCCTTTATCTGCCAGTGGCAAACTCGATCGCAAGGCTTTTCCGGTTATTGCTATTGGGAAACTTAAACAACAGGATGCCGCACCGGCAAAAGAGGGGATCGAAAAAACACTGGCTGAAACATGGAGTGAATTGTTCGGGGTTAAAAAAGTCAGCAGACATGCTCAATTCTTCAATTTGGGCGGTAATTCACTGTCGGCTATAAAAATGGTACAGGAATTACGTCGTCGCGGATTGATGGTGGAAGTACATATGCTGTATCAATATCCGGTATTGTCTGAATTAGCCATTCATTTGCAGGCTTGCAACTCAACAGATATCGACCCCAATGGGAGGGAATGCGCCAGGGTGACGGCCTCTTTGTTAAAAGATGATAAATCGTCTTCAACGCCATTCGATGTGGAAACCTATTTAGGTATCGATACTGTGACGACTCAAGCGTGGCGGCTGTTACCGGAGAATTTGTGTCATCAGATACGTCAACAAGCTAAGGTACATGCTGTCAGTGTCGCTGCCATTTTTCACTTGGTTTGGGGCAAAACAATGGGTTGCCTGGTTGGACATAATGACGCTGTTTTTGGCACGGTTTTATCGGGGAATATGTTTGCAGGCGCAGATACTGAGAATGAGGCAGAGCAATTTATCCACCAATTTATCCACATAGTGCCAATGTATATGCGTCTGGATAATTTGCCTGTGCTTGAGTGCCTCTGGCTTGTGCAAGATAATCTGGCACAGTTGATCAAACATCAGAAGGTATCGCAGGCATTAACTCTGCGATCGTTACAACAGCAATTATCACAATTGTTGGGATCGGCACCATTATTTACTTCATTATTGAATTATTATCATAGTGAAATACGTAGCTTCTCTACGGCAGAACCACTATTGGCAGTAACGTCTTCTGGTGATATCGGGCCTTTCAGTTGCGCTGGCATTGTGGAACACCCGATTTACATCAGCATTGAAGATATGGGCAAAGATTTTGCCATCCATATACAGGCGGAACAGGGGATTAATCTTGAACGTGTCAGTGATATTTTCCAAATGATATTACAGAAAATCGTTACCGCTCTGGAAAGTGCGCCGGAGAAGAATATAGATCGTATTAACCCAATTACCGGCAATTCCGATTATATTATGACGCACTTAACGAATAACCAGATTAACTAAAGGCCTTAATTTTGACTGATTCAATCCTGTACCCTGCGTTCGAAAGAGCAGAAGCGAAAGTTCAACTTGTGTTTTTACATCATGCTGGTGGCTCCAGCTACTCTTATTTACAACTTTCTCAGAAGCTATCTGGATTTATTGAAACTTACTGTATGGAACTGGCAGGCAGAGGCTCGCGTTTCATACAGCCATTTCAGACGGATGCTGAAACGGTAATATCCGATCTTCTGGCTTCGATCAATCGGTTGAAACTGGGAGAAGATAAGCCCTTGTTGTTGTTTGGTCATAGCCTGGGGGCAGAGCTTGCTTACCATGTAGCCCGAAGATTAAAAAGTGAGGCACCGGAAAAGAAATTGGGCCTTATGCTTTCTGCGCGAGGGACGTCCGCTCCAGATGATTTACGAAATGAGACATTATCAGAAGCGGAAATAATAGGTTTGCTGAAAGCATTTGAACAGACGCCACAGGATGTTTTCACACACCCTGAATTGCGAAAATATGTGGTTAATGCCATGCGAAGTGATCTGCGTCTGCTGGCTTCTTTATCCCGGTTGCCGAAGCCGATGATAAACTGTCAGGCTTATGTGATTGGTGCGGATCATGATGAGCACGTGCCTGTCCCTTGGTTGACACAATGGCGAGAAATATTTGCCACGCCCGTAACACAAAAAGTTTTTGCAGGTGAGCATTTCTACTTGTTTTCCAGTGATGAAGTTATTGATTGGATAGAGGAGCGGGCGCGGGAATTGGCGGCCTAACTTTCCAAACTATACTCAATGGATTTCAAGCTGTTTCGCGGCGGCAAGGAAATAAATCACCGGGAGCATAGGTAACTATGTGACCGGGGTGAATGTGTATAGCCAACAAAGAGACAGCGTGAAAGACGAAAGATCTCTCTATAGGCGGGTGTCGGCAATGCTGACACCCGTATTTGCAGATACTTTGAGGCTAAAATAAATATAGCGCTATATAAACTATTTTCTGCCAGAAATTGTAACGAATAGATCTAAAAAAAATTATACGTGCAGGCAATTTTCAGATTAAATTCTATGACCATCTGTGATTTGCTATATTTAATTCAATTTTATTTGTTATTAATTTGTAAATATTCATTCTGTTGTTGTATTTATGTTAAATAAGTATAGACATAAATACTTTGTTGTTGTATAAGCTCATGCTGAAAACACTCATGTAGTATAAGGTCAATGAATGTATGAAATTATGGCTGATGTTATATAAGTTTTTTTTCAAAATACAGTCCAATATTGGCTATCGAATATTACAACCTCTCCCAACCTATCTTTAAATTACTTTCTGCTAAAGATTATTTTTAATACTTTGCATTTATAAGCAAAAAGACTTGTGTATTCTCACTGAGAAATAGTAAGTGTTTTGTTCATTATGCAATGCGGTTCATTATTGTTTTTCTTTCTAATAGGTACATTAAGATGAAGCGTATTCCAGAGCCCTTTCGCATTAAAATGGTAGAAAATATTTATATCACAACTCGTGCAGAGCGTGAGGCTGCATTGGAAGCTGCGGGATATAATCCATTTATGCTGCCTTCTGAGATGGTTTATATTGATCTACTGACTGATTCTGGAACAGGTTCCATGAGTAATCAACAGTGGGCTGGTATGATGATGGGAGATGAAGCTTATGCAGGGTCTCGCAACTATTATCATTTAGTCGATAAAGTCAAAGAGTTGATCGGTTATAACTATACTGTTCCTACTCATCAAGGACGTGGAGCAGAGCAGATTTTATTTCCTGTTTTGATTGCCCGAAAAAAATTAAAAGGTGGAGCTAAAAACCCCGTATTTATTTCTAATTTTCATTTCGATACAACAATAGCACATGTGGAATTAAATCACGCTAAGGGGATCAATGTTGTTACAAATAAAGCCTTTAATACGGAAAATTATTATGATTGGAAAGGTAATTTCGATATTGAACTACTAAAAAAAACCATCGAAGAATATGGCAAGGATAATATTGTCGCTATCATAACAACGATTACTTGCAATAGCACAGGAGGGCAGCCCGTTTCTCTTGCCAATATGAAAACAGTGTATGAGATCGCGAAACAGTATGATATCCCAGTTGTGATTGATTCAGCACGTTTTTGTGAGAATGCCTGGTTTATTAAACAGAGGGAAAAAGGTTACGAAAATAAATCAGTCAAAGCGATCGTTAAAGAGATGTATCAATATGGCGATATGCTGACTATGTCAGCGAAAAAAGATCCAATGGTGAATATTGGTGGTTTTTACGCTGTTCGTGATGATGAGGGATTATTTAATGAAGTAAGTGTTAACTGTATTCCGAGTGAGGGGTTCGTGACTTATGGCGGGCTTGCCGGGCGTGATATGGAAGCGATGGCAATTGGTCTTGAAGAGGGGATGGATGAGAATTTTCTATCTTATCGCATTGGTCAGGTGACTTATTTGGGAGAGCAGTTAAGGAAAGCGGGGATCCCTATTCAATATCCGGTTGGAGGGCACGCAGTCTTTGTCGATGCAAAACGGTTTTTACCCCATATTCCGAATGAGCAGTTTCCAGCTCAGGCGTTGAATAATGAATTATATTTGGAAGCAGGTATCAGAAGTGTGGAAATTGGCTCATTATTATTGGGGCGTGACCCGCAGACAGGTAAACAAAAAGAATCACCGATGGAATTGATGAGGCTGACTATTCCTCGCCGTGTTTATACCAATGATCATATGGATTATGTTGTAGAGGCTTTTATTGAGTTAAAACAGCGAGCCGCTGATATTCGGGGATTAACTTTTACTTATGAACCACCGGTATTACGCCATTTCATGGCCAGATTTAAGCCAGTTTCTGAGAAGTAAGTGATATACGCTGTAACTTTCAAAATGTGGTATCGCAACACAATCTCAAGTTGCCTATACTGCAACTTGAGATTAGGGATCTAAATATTAATAACTACATGAAACCACGGATAAATCAGTTGAAAAATCAATAATATTAAAACCAAAACCTTTTGCTGTTTTGACGGTATCTGTACCTAATAACCATTGGAATGAAACTGCGGGGGCAACACTTATTGTCATCTCATTTTTATGCCAAATACGTGAAGTGTGTGCGTGCCCGCAACCAATAAATTTAATCTTATATTTCTCACATAGCGCCAGTAGGGCATTAGCGTTTTCCAGCATACAGCTATCTACAATTGGTGTACCAACCGATTTGACATGGTGATGCATAAATAAGGCAATATTAAAATTACTGTTTTTAATAATTCTTTGTTCTAATTCTACAAGGTTATCTTTAGTGATGAAGCCATAATCTTCACCTTCAACAACAGTGTCGATATCAGTAATATACCAATTGTCCCTATTATATTCACGGGAGATGATATTGTATTTTGGTTTGATTTCTGTAAGGGCGATATTAAATTTATCCTTGAGATCATGGTTGCCAAGTATTGTGATGTAAGTTGTATTGAGTGACTCCATTTTATTTAAAAAATATCGGTAAGCATCGGTGTCACCATCATTTGCTATGTCACCTGAGATTATAATTAACTCTATTTCAGTAATAGTCTGAATGCGACGTATTTCTTCACAAATGATATCGAAATTGTTATAAATATTTACATCAAATATTGTTTGTTCTCTTTTCTGAGTCAGATGTATATCTGTTAAGTGAATCACTTTCATTTTTTATTGCCTCCAAAAGTAAATGGATTATATGATATTCCCCAATCGTATACATCGGCAGATTCTAATTTTTTGACTTTATCTGCTAAGATGATACCAATAGGTAAAAGTATAATAGACATTATTACCTTATAGGACCAAGTCGTAGAAATTATTATGATCAATTCATTTGCACTATATTTTGAAGAAAGGCTTATAGGATATGATGATAATAAAAGAGATGCTTGTGTGATCATTGAAGCAATGATATATCTGAGAAAAAAGAAGCGGCCAAGAAAAACTTTTTTTAAAGAGGATATTACAAACCCGTTGATAAAGTAAGAAATTGGTACAGAAGTCCATGTGCCTACCATAACGCGCCAAAATTCGCCAAACAATGACTTAAAATTCATTGAGATCTGATTATTTTCTGGTTGAGTATGTGACGCAATAAAAATGACCATTACAAAAATTGATTGGCATAACACCATGATCCAGACTGTTTTTACTCCTTGTCTATAACCATAAACTTCTGTTTGAACTGTGGATATAAGAAAATAAAAAGAAAATAGAATTCCGCTAAAAGTAATTTTAAGGCCATAAAAATCCAGAGTTTTATAGACAAGAACATCACAAGTTATCATGATTGTGACGGATAAAGAAATAAATAAAGAGTTATACTTGAAATTTGAGTTTGTGGGGTATGTTTGAGTCACTTTATTACCTTTAAGTTTGCAGATTTAGATGATTTTATTCTTTCTGATTTTGAAATTTCATCGGAGATTTTTCTTCCATCTTTTAATCCAGATAGGTAGGCTATCCTTATAAGGCTGGCAGGATCTAATTTCTCTATAATATTCTGATCTGAAAGCAACTCTTTTCCATTTATTGTTCTGCGAGAATATTCGTTTTGTACAGTAAATGACAGATTTCTGTTTTCTTCTATAATCTTAAATTTTTGTTTTTCTTTCAGATCATACTCTTCATGTTTTGCTATAAAAATAATATCATAAGGATTGATATTATATAATAAATCACTTTCAAAAATATCTTCTGCTCTTACTTTTATACATGTATGAGTACCTAATTCTTTTAAGATGTAGAACCCATTTTCTTTTATTGGTTCGAACTTCTGCAAATTGTAAATGTAACGAGGCTTGAATATCTTTCTGAAAAAATCAATTATTTTACGCACAATTAAATTCCTATTTTAAGTTTTTAATTGATTTAATCAAAACCCCAATTATTGTGTAATTTTGGCTGAATATTGTTTTTCGATCATTATCAATACCTAATATTGAAAAGTAAATCCCACGTTCACCGACAAAGGCTTGTCTGAAACAAATAGGCGTATCTTTAATTTTTACTAGAACTATATCACTGTCACAAACTGATTCAGTTTTGGAGATGATCGCAATGGTGTTGCTATCAAAATACGGAGATAGGAGATTGTTTCCAAATTCTACTGCGAAGAGTGAGGTTTTCTGGTTATCCCGGATACTGATTTTGTATAGATTAGTGTGGATTATTTTCCCACTTATATATCCATCTAATTCATCATAACGAATTAGAGGTATTGATGAAATAGTTTCTTCTTGTCGATAAGATTCAGATAATTTACCATCGGTAATTTCACCAACATTTACACCAAATATATCAGCAATGGATGAGACTGTAGCTATAGTAGGATTTCCAACACCACGCCTAAGGCTGTTAATCGTAGCAATTCCAAGTCCTGTCAATTTACTTAGGGCTTGTGAGTCTATATTGTTTTTTTTCATTAAGAAATCAATATTTTGTGAAATGTTAGAAAGTAAAGCATCAGCTTCAGTTGATTTTTTATTGTTCGGCTCTTGCATTATATTATCTCGTTGATATTATCTTGTCAGATGTCGATGTTTATAAGCGTATCTTATAGATTGATATTTTATAATACAAGAGCTCAAAATAAGAGAAACGCTGATATCTTAGTAACATACAAGAAGATAATATTAAAGGCAGTATATTTTTTAGTATGTGAACTCTATAAGTTTCATTTTCTTGATAAAAATCTATTTTATTTGGATTTTAATACACCGGGGAACTATACCTTATGGATTTTAAAAAGCTGCAACTTGAAATACGGTAGGTATAATATAAAAAATAATTATCATGGTTATAATTAATTAAATTTATTTTTTATCTATTAGTGGATTTATAATGTTTCTTTAACACTGAGGAAGTAGTATAAACAGTTATAATTAGAATCTAAAAGATAACGCCCGCAACAACGGGCGTTATTCATGTTTTTATTTCCTCTCTATCATCGCTTTTAGTAATACCTTACCCACATCCTGAATATTAGGTTGCATCACAATAGAACCGTGGTCTCCTTTAATCGGGATAATAGTCAATCGTTCATTGGGTACAATTTTATCCCACCCAAGAGTGGCATTTCCCTGAGCCGCTTCTTCAGTTGCCCTGAATAGCGTAACGTCTACGGCTGCCGGAGATGGCGTATAACTGTAGGCTGCAACAGCGATATTGTGGCGTAATTGCAGGAGATCGTTGATATTCTCAAGCGTGATTTGTGGTGGTAGCAAATTGTTCTGTTCTGCAAAGGTCAGCATCGCATTGTAATCACGATTTTTAGCCAGTCTATACAGTTCATCACTGAAATGCTCTGGAATGCCTTCTGGCAGTAATTCAAGCAATGTGGTGCTTTTCTCAAATGGTATTCCGGCTTGCTGTTCTTCTGGAGTGAAGAATTCCAGATAATTGGAGGCGGAATCCAGTAATCCGACAAAGTTGACTGTCTCACCATCGGCGACCAGTTGGCAGGCTATTTCATAAGCAATAGTTCCGCCTGATGACCATCCTGCCAGATAATAAGGGCCATGAGCCTGTACCTGACGGATACATTCAATATATGTTTGAGCCATTTTGTTAACGGTGAGTTGTGCATCTTCTTCTGCATAGGCATCACTGGTCGCGAGTCCATAAATTGACAGTTCACTATCTTCAATATAAGGAGCAATATCATAAGCATAGTGAATATCTCCATCTACCGCATGGACAAGAAACAGTGAGATGTCACCATTGCCTTTACGGATAGTCACCAAATTTTCTTGTTGAGAAAGCGCAGCGTCTGACTGCATAAAAGCAGCCAGTTCACTGATGGTCGGATGGACAAGCAGATCACGTATTCCGATATCTTTGCCTAATACTTGTTGCAGGCGAACAGCAACCTGTAAAGTTAACAGGGAATGACCACCAAGCTCCAGGAAGTGATCGTGTCGTCCTACACGTTCCAGTCTGAGTACGTCCTGCCATATTTCTGCAATGATTTCCTCTGTTTTACCGACGGGTGCTTCATAATCACGACTGATGACAGCGGATTTATCCGGTATCGGTAATGCCCGACGATCTAATTTGCCGTTTGGTGTCAACGGGAATGTCTCCAGGATCACAAAAGCACTGGGAACCATATAACTGGCTAAATGAGTATGTAAGGCTTCACGCAGATTTTCCACATCTACTGTTGCTTCTGGTTGTGGTACTACATAGGCCACCAGGCGTTTATCATTGGGAATGTCTTCCCGTACTATAACAATCGCGTCTTTGATACCAGGGTAGGAGAATAATCTGGCTTCAATTTCCCCCAGTTCGATACGGAATCCGCGGATCTTAACCTGAAAATCGTTGCGTCCGAGATACTCAATCGTACCGTCCGGCAACCAGCATCCTAAATCGCCTGTTTTATACATTCTTGCATCGGCTTGATGGTTGAATGGGTCAGGAATAAAACGTTCCCCCGTGAGTTCAGATTGATTGAGATAACCGCGGGCAACGCCTGCGCCGCCAATATGGATTTCACCGGCAACACCAAGAGGAACAGGTCGTCCCTGAGTATCCAAAATATAAATGCGGGTATTGGTTAATGGATAACCAATGGGCAGGTTTGCCGCAGTATAAGCGGAATGACCATCTACTTTTAATACCGTGGCGATGACAGTGGTTTCCGTTGGTCCATAGGAGTTTATCCAGCGGCAGGATTGGGTTTCAGGCAGTGATTTCCAGAGGTTGAGATGATGAAGCTCTGCTTTTTCTCCTCCAACAATCACCAGACGTAAAGAAGGGCTGAAACCGCACCGTCCGGCGGCTAATTCTTGTACCCATTGATGCCAGAAGGCAGTGGGGAGGTCAGTAACGGTGATTTGCTGTTCCTGTAAGAAACGGGCAAAGTTGCTATCTGGTACACGAAGATCTGCCGGTCGCAGAATTAAAGTCGCACCTGTCGCCAGTGTGGCAAAAATGTCGGAGACAGTGGTGTCAAAAGCTACAGACGTAAATTGCAGCACGCGGTCAGTTGGTGTCAGTTCGTTAGTCTGGCGTTGGACATGAACAAAATTAACGACATTGCGGTGCTCAATCATCACGCCTTTCGGCTGTCCGGTCGAACCGGAGGTATAGATGATATAGGCCAGATGGTGCGGAGACAGCCCTGACAATTGCGGTTCAGGGTTGTGAGTGCAATGTTGTGCCACGGCAGTTAAATAATCTTCACCATCCATTAACCAAACCGGAACGTGAGTTGTCAGACGATGTTGTAAATGTTGCTGAGTCAGTAACAATTTTGGTTTGCAGTCTGCCAGAATATAGCTCAACCTCTCGGTCGGATAATCTGTGTCCAGTGGTACATAACCGGCACCGGCTTTTAGTATCCCGAATAGACCGATGATCATATCCAGACTGCGTTCAACACAAATAGCTACCCGATCATCCGGTTGCACTCCCGCGGCAATCAGAGCATGGGCTAACTGGTTGGCACGTTGGTTCAGCTCAGTGTAACTGAGTTGTCCTTCACCACTTATCAAGGCAATGGCATCAGGTGAAACAACGGCTTGTTGTTCGAATAACTGATGGAGCAGCATATCTTGCGGATAAACAATCTCAGCACCGTTGAAATCTACCATTAACTGAGTGTGTTCTTCTGGTGGCAAGATAGTGATTGTCTGAATAGCCTGTTTCGGTGTGTTTTGCAGTGCAGTCACCAATTCTCTTAGCGCGGTCACTACATAGGCATTAATGCGAGCAGGGTCGATGTGCTGGTTACACTGAGCGGTCAATTCAAATCCATCTTCATAAGCATCAACATCCAGTGATAAAGGATAATTGCTGCGTGACTCTTTCGTGTTGAGTGTTTCAATACCTTCCCAGATTGATGAGAGCGCCTGTTCATCTTCATCAGACTCATCTGAGCTATGACGGAAATTGAGCAGACTGTTAAATAACGGCAGAGAAGCGGGAATGCCACTGCAACGTTGAGCAATCGCCAAAGGGGCTTGTTCATGTATCAGTAATGTACTGAGTTGTTTGTAAGTATCTTGTACTGTTTGTTGAACGTTGCGTTCCCGCAGAATAACCCGGACAGGTAATGTGTTGATAAACATCCCCAATATTCGTTCTGTCTCTTCTCCACTCTGTAATCTTCCCAGTAACACTGTTCCGAAGACGACATCATCACGACCACTGCATTGTGCCAGTACCTGAGCCCAGGCAACATGGAACAAGACCGCAGTGCTGACACCCTGCTGGCGGGCACATTGCTGGATCATTTGAACCAGGTCATCATCCAATGTCAGAACATCTTCCACAATTTCATCGTTATTATTCTGAATATCGAGTAAACCAAATGGCAGGGTAGGTTCTTCTACATCACCGAGTAGCTGCCGGAAGTAGTTCTGATGCTGTTCAAGGGGAACATTTTTCGTCTGGGCAATAAAATTGCGATAGGGTAAAGGCGTTGGCAATTGCTCACTTTTTCCCTGTAGCAAGGTATTGACTTCATTAAATATCAATTTCAGCGATAAATGGTCGCAGACTAAATGATGATGCAGCAAGGATAACAGCCACTTGTCACTATGCGGATCTTTAGCGATGCTGGCGGACAATAAGGGGGCTTTGGTGACATCCATGCGTACCACGTCAGGATCGGTATAATCGCGCAGTTGTTGTTCAGCATCAGTTTCAGATGACAATTTCAGCTCTGTGACAGGCATTGATGCGTGGCGATGAACCACTTGTACCGGCTCCGGCAGATTTTCCCAATACACTGCACTGCGCAGAATATCATGGCGGGCGATGACTTGTTGCACTGTCTGCAAAAACTCATCCAGACGTGCACGGTTGTCGAAAGTCATCAACAGATTGTCCAGATAGGTATCACCGGTTGTTTCCAGCAAGTGGTGGAACAGGATACCTTCCTGTAATGGTCCCAATGGATAAATATCCTGAATATTGGCAACGCCACCGGCAACTTGATCCACAATCTGATCAATGTTGTCTTGCGTCAGCGTGACCAACGGCAACATATCCGGTGTGATAGCCTGGCAGTTATCAGAGATAAGATTAGGGGGGACATCATAGGTAAAGTCACTGGCTGTTGTTTTTGTCAAACGTTCTGCCATTGCCATCAATGAGGGAGAAGAGAAGACGGCACCGATTGCCAAAGTAAAACCACGCTGGCGCAACTGTTCAATCAGACTAACCACTAACAGTGAATGCCCACCCAATTCAAAGAAATTGTCATACCGTCCGACTTGCTCTAACCCCAACAAAGTCTGCCAGATAGTTGCTAAAAGTTGCTCAGTTTCTCCTTGAGGAGCCTGATATTCACGGCTGACAATGGCAGAGCGATCCGGAGCAGGCAGGGCCTGACGATCCAGTTTACCGTTCGGAGTCAGCGGGAAGGCGTCCAGAACGACAAAGGCGCCAGGCAGCATGTATTCCATCAGACGGGCGCCAAGCTGTTCACGTAGTTGAACAATATCTAATGTTATTTTCGGTTGTGGTATCAGATAGGCGACCAAACGTTTATCACCGTTTTCATCTTCACGAGCGATAACGATGGCATCTTTGACTCCATCACAGGCCGCCAGTTGAGCTTCAATTTCTCCCAGTTCAATCCGGTATCCGCGGATTTTGACCTGAAAGTCATTGCGTTCCAGATATTCAATTGTTCCGTTCGGTAGCCAGCGGCCTAAATCACCGGTTTTGTACATGCGGGCATTCGGTTGTTCACTGAATGTATCAGGGACAAAACGTTCGGCGGTAAGATCGGGGCGATTCAGATAACCACGGGCAACCCCGGCGCCACCGATATGAATTTCACCAGCAACACCAAGAGGAACGGGTTGTCCGTCTTTATCCAGAATATAGAGCCGGCTATTGGTGAGCGGGTAACCAATCGGCAGAATTTCTGCCATGTAAGGTGAATGACTATCCAGCTTAAGAACAGTAGCGATAACCGTAGTTTCCGTCGGGCCGTAAGAGTTAATCCATTGGCATGAATGAGTTTCCGGCATGGATTGCCAGGTTAAGAAATGGCGAAGTTCGGCTTTTTCACCGCCAACGATGACCAGGCGCAAATATGGGCTGAAACCGCAACGTCCTGCTGCCATCTCCTGTACCCATAAGTGCCAGAAGGCGGTCGGAAGATCGGAAACAGTGATTTGTTGTTCCCGCAGGAATTTGGTAAAGGTCATATCGGGAATGCGCAGATCCGCAGAGCGCAGAACTAAAGTTGCACCAACCGCCAGTGTGGCAAAAATGTCGGAGACGGTGGTGTCAAAGGCAACAGACGTAAATTGCAGTACACGGTCAGATGATGTCAGTTCGTTGGTCTGGCATTGGACGTGAACAAAATTGACCACATTGTGATGTTCAATCATCACACCTTTTGGTTGGCCGGTTGAGCCGGAGGTATAGATGATATAAGCCAGATGGTGTGGTTCCAGCCCTAGCTGGTGCGGATCAGGGTTGTATGTCGGTTGTTGTGCCATCGCAGCCAGATGGTTGTCACTGTCCAGTATCCAGGTTGGTATATCCGTTGATAAACGCGTTTGTAGGTGCTGTTGGGTCAGTAACAGCTTAGGCTGGCTGTCTGACAGAATATAAGCCAATCGCACTACCGGATATTCGCAATCCAGTGGTACATAGCCCGCACCGGATTTTAATATTGCCAACATAGCAATCACCATATCCAGACTACGTTCGACACAGAAAGCGACGCGGTCATCAGGTTGTACACCTGCTGAAATCAGTGCGTGCGCCAGTTGGTTGGCACGTTGATTCAGTTCTGTATAACTGAGATGCTCTTCACCGCTAACCAGCGCAATGGCATCGGGTGAGAGAGAGGCCTGTTGTTCAAGCAGTTGTTGCAACAGCCGTATATCTTGTGGAGAAGCGACACTGGCACCATTGAAGTCTACCAGTAACTGACGACGTTCAGCGGGTGGCAGAACAGGGATAGACTGAATATTTTGCTCAGGTGCATTTTGCAATGCACTCACCAGCCCTCTTAATGCAACGTCCATATAGGCGTTAATACGGGCAGGGTCGATTTGCTGGCTACACTGAGCAGTCAGTGAGAAGCCATCATCAAAATCATCCACATCCAGTGACAGGGGATAATTGCTGAGCTCTCCGGTGTCAAGAGTCTGTATCCCTTCCCAGGCCGGTGATATAGCGTGTTCGTTGTCGCTCGGATTATGACGAAAATTAAGCAGGCTGTTAAATAAAGGCAGAGAAGCTGGAATATTGCTGCAACGCTGGACAACTGCCAAAGGAGCCTGTTCATGTGCCAGCAACTTGCTGAGTTGCTGGTACGTTTCCTGTACCGTTTGTTGAACTGAACGATCCTGTAGCGTTATGCGGACAGGTAATGTGTTGATGAACATTCCCAATATTCTTGCCGTGTCTTCCCCACCTTGTAACCGTCCCAATAAAACAGTTCCGAAGATCACATCATCCCGGCCGCTGCATTTCGCCAGTACCTGTGCCCACGCCACATGAAACAGAACCGCAGCACTGACACCTTGCTGGCGGGCACAATCCCGTAGCGCTTGCGCCAACTCATTGTCCAGTGTAAAAACAGCTTCTGCAATCTGGTGACGGCTGCCCTGTATATCGAGCAGACCAAAGGGCAGAGTCGGCTCTTCTACATCTCCCAACAGTTGTTGGAAATAAGCCTGATGATTTTCCAACGGAATGTTTTTGGTCTGAGCGATAAAGTTGCGATAAGGCAAGGGCACAGGCAAGTCTTCACTTTGTCCCAGTAATAAGGCTTCAACTTCGCTGAATATCACTTCTAGTGACAAATGATCACAAACCAGATGATGGTGTTGTAAGGCCAGTAACCAACGCGGATTTTGTGAAGAATGGTGTTGTAAAGAACGCTCTTGCGCAATGCTGGCAGACAATAATGGCGCCCTTGTAATATCCATACGTGTCGAATGAGAGTCGGTATGGTGACGCAATTGTTGTTCCGCGCTGTTTTCTCCTGACAGTGTTAACTCTTTAACAGGAAGTGGTGCATGACGGTAAACCACCTGAACTGGCTCTGGCAAGTTATGCCATTGGATGGCACTTCGCAGGATATCATGACGATCGATAACTTCTTGCATAGCCAGCAGGAAAGTATCCAGCCGCTGGCGGCTGTCAAAAGTCATAATGACGCTATCGAGATAAATATCGCCTTCGGTTTCTAGTAAATGCTGGAACAGAATCCCTTGCTGTAATGGACCGAGTGGGTAGATATCCTGAATATTACTGACACCACCTGTTACCTGAGCGACTATCTGATCAATATTACCTTGTGACAACGTGACTAATGGCAGCATGTCCGGTGTAATTGCTTGACAGTTATTGGGGATCAGGTTTGGTGGCACAACCGGACTGTTTGCCTCTGAACCAGTGTGCGCCGTTAGATGCGTTGCCATCGCCGCCAATGTTGGCGCGGAGAAAACAGCACTGACATCAAGAGTACAATTACGCTGACGTAGCTGTTCGATCAGGCTGACGACTAATAATGAATGGCCTCCTAGCTCAAAGAAATTGTCGTGACGCCCAACTTGTTCCACTCCGAGCAATTCTTGCCAGACTGTTGCCAGTTGTTGTTCCGCTTCTCCTTCTGGAGCCTGATATTCCCGGTTGATGATAGCCCTACTATCGGGGGCTGGCAGTGCCTTGCGATCAACCTTTCCGTTAGGCGTCAGGGGGAAAGCATCCAGAATGACATATGCGCTCGGCAGCATATATTCCATCAATTGAGTGCTTAATTGTTCACGCAACTGAATGATATCCAGTGTTGTTGTGGACTGTGTTGTTGTGGACTGTATTGTTGTAAATTGGGGCACCAGATACGCGACCAGCCGTTTATTGCCGCTTTCGTCTTCATGCGCGGTAACGACGACATCCTTGACACCATCACATTTAGCCAGTTGTGTTTCAATTTCGCCCAGTTCAATGCGGAAACCCCGGATCTTGACCTGGAAATCATTACGTTCCAGATATTCAATCGTGCCATCCGGCAGCCAACGGCCTAAATCCCCGGTTTTATACATCCGGGCATCAGGTTGTTCACTGAATGGATCAGCAACGAACCGTTCAGCGGTGAGATCAGGGCGGTTCAGATACCCGCGAGCGACGCCTAAGCCACCAATATAAATCTCACCTGCAACGCTAATGGGTACAGGTTGTCCCTGAGAATCGAGGATATAAATACGGGTATTGGTGAGCGGGTAGCCAATGGGAACTGTACCCGTCAGGCAAGGGGAGTGACTGTCTGGTTTCCATACTGTGGCAATCACAGTCGTTTCCGTTGGGCCGTAAGAGTTTATCCAGCGGCAGGATTGGGTTTCCGCTAACGATTGCCAGGTGTTGAAGTGGCGGAGTTCGGCTTTTTCCCCGCCGACAATCACCAGCCGTAAAGAAGCACTGAAACCACAGCGGCCGGCGGCCATCTCCTGTACCCACAGGTGCCAGAATGCGGTGGGTAAATCGCAAACGGTGATCGCCTGTTCCTGTAAGAATTGGCTGAAGTTTTTGTCGGGGATGCGCAGATGAGCATCTCTCAGCACTAATGTTGCTCCGACGGCCAGGGTGGCAAAAATATCGGAGACAGTGGTATCAAAGGCTACCGAGGTAAATTGCAGAACCCGATCCGCCGGGGTCAGTGCATTGGTCTGACACTGGACATGGACAAAATTGACCACATTGCGGTGTTCAATCATGACGCCTTTCGGCTGACCGGTTGAACCGGAGGTATAGATGATATAGGCCAGATGATGAGGTTCCAATCCCAGTTGTTGTGGTTCAGGATTGCGGTCGGACTGTTGGGCCACATAATCCAGATAGTCATCATCATCCATGACCCAGACGGGGACATTGGTCGTTAAACGGCTCTGTAAGTGATGCTGAGTCAATAATAACTTAGGTTCACAATCTGACAGAATGTAAGCCAGACGTTCAGTGGGGTATTCAGGATCTAATGGTACATAGCCGGCACCCGCTTTCACGATCCCGAATAGGCCAATAATCATGTCCGGCCCACGCCCGACACAAATCGCCACGCGGTCATCCGGCTGCACACCAGCGGTAATCAGGGCATGGGCCAGTTGGTTAGCCCGTTGGTTCAGTTCGGCATAACTGAATTGCTCTTTACCGCTAATCAATGCAATAGCATCAGGTGAATGCCCGGCCTGTTGCTCAAGGAACTGTTGAAGCAACATATCTTGTGGATAACTGGCCTCTCTGGCATTGAAATCTGCCAGTAATTGGGTACGCTCATGTGGCATCAACAGTGGAAGATCGGCCACACGTTGTGAATCATCGCTAACCATAGCGGCCAGAAGCGTTTGCAGATAACCTGCCATACGTTTCATGGTGGTCTGGTCAAACAGATCGCTGGCATATTCCAGTTCACCGATTAACCCATTTTCGGTGTCATGCAGTGATAATGAAAGATCGAAGTGTGAACTGTCTTCGGATAGATCCAGTTCACTGATGGTTAATTCTGGCAGCTCAAACTGTTGTTGTCCTGGGGTATTATCCAGTGACAGCATAACCTGAAAGAGAGGACTATAACTCAGGCTACGGGGTGGCTTTAATGCTTCAACTAATTGTTCAAATGGAAAATCCTGATGTTCAAAAGCCTGCAAGGTATGTGCTTTCACATGTGCCAGTAATTCGCTGACAGTGGGGTTATTCTGTAATTGAACCCGTAACGCTAAGGTATTGACAAAAAAGCCGATTAACGGTTCCAGATCGCGATGTTTGCGATTAGCTACGGGAGTGCCTATTACCACATCATCTTGCCCACTCAGGCGGGAAAGTAATATTGACCAGCCTGCCAGCAAGGTCATAAATAAAGTAGCGCCATGACGTTGAGCGAAAGCCTTTAATTTTCCGGTTAAATCTGGTGACAACGTAACGATAGTCTCTCCTCCGGCATAGGTTTGCCGTGAAGGACGAGGTCTGTCAGTCGGAAGTGTCAAAAGTGCCGGTGCATCTTGTAGAGCGCTACGCCAATAATCCAGTTGTTTCTCCAGCTCTTTACCCTGTAATTTCTGCCGTTGCCAGAGAGTATAATCAGCATATTGGATCTTCAGCGGGGGTAATGGGTCAGGCATCCCGTGGCAGAAACTTTGGTAAATGGTGGAAAATTCCTGCATTAATACGTTGACTGACCAACCATCCGAAATAATGTGGTGCTGAGTTAATAGCAGGGTATGTTCATCTTCTGCGAGCTTGAATAATTGCCCCCGTATTAAGGGGCCGTTTTCAAAATCAAAGGGTTGGGTCGCTTCAAACTGCATGGCACTCTGAATCGTCGCCTGCTGTTCATCTTTGGTTAACCGGCTGAGATCTTCAGTCATTAAAGAAAAACCATAATCTGCATTATGAACGATTTGCAGGGCCCCTCCCTCCGCCCCGGTTTTTCCTTCAACTTTGACTTTATTTTCTGTCAATGTCGTTGGTGTATGCGCAGCCGATGTAATCGTAGTACGTAAGATCTCATGACGGGCAACAATCCGATCCAGCGCGGCTTGTAAGGCCGGCTTGTTCAGATGACCTTGCAGATGGAGAGCGGTCGGAATGTGATACGCTGTCAGCGCCGCCGGATCTAATTGTGCAAGAAACCATAGGCGCTGTTGCGCCCAGGATAATGGTATTTCCTGCTGCGGATTTCTGGCAGGGATCTGATCTTTCTCTGCTGTCAGACTGCTTTGAATACGTTCTTTCAGTTTCTTCTGAAGCACTGCTTGCCTTAATTGATTTAGTGTTTGTTCATTTTTATTCATTGTTGGCCTCCATTGGGTTGATCTCCATTTAGCATGGCAAGCAACTCTTCTTCGGATAGGGTTTCCAGCTCTTTTTGAATATCTTCAATATCTTGATCAAAAAAGGTTTCTACCTGTTTTGACAGAATAAATTCAGCAAGTTTGGATAAGGTTGAATGACGGAAAATCTCTGCAATTGAGATTTCCAGATGGAATTCTTCATGTAGTCGCGTTGATAATTGCATGATTGATAAAGAATTTCCTCCAAGCTCAAAGAAATCATCATGACGACCAACTAACTCCAGACCCAGTAGGGTTTGCCAGATAACAGCCAGTTGTTGTTCTGCTTCTCCTTGAGGGGCTTCATACTGCCGCGTTGCAGTAGCAGAACGGTCAGGTGCAGGCAGAGATTTACGATCCAGTTTACCGTTCGGGTTCAGTGGGAAAGCATCCAGTACGATAAAGGCACTGGGGATCATGTAATCCAGCAGATGATTGCTCAGTTGTTCGCGTAAGCTGGCGACTTCCAGCGTGGCATCAGGTTGTGGCACCAGATAGGCCACCAGACGTTTATCACCTGTTTCATCTTCACGAACTATGGCGATAGCATCTTTGACGCCCTCACAAGCTGCTAGCTGAGTTTCGATTTCCCCCAGTTCAATGCGGAATCCGCGGAGCTTGATCTGAAAATCATTGCGTCCGAGATATTCAATCGTACCGTCCGGCAGCCAGCGGCCTAGGTCACCAGTTTTGTACATGCGGGCATGTGATGGTTCGGTTGATAATTCAGCAAATGGATCAAGGACAAAACGGTCTGCTGTGAGTTCAGGTTGATTGAGATAACCACGGGCCACACCAGCACCTGCAATATAGATTTCGCCGGAAACGCCCATTGGGACAGGTTCTCCTTGCTTATCAAGGAGATATATGCGGGTGTTGGCGAGAGGATAGCCAATCGGTAAAGTTTCTGCGCTATAGACAGAAGTGCTATCCCATTTCAGCACCGTAGCAATAACGGTGGTTTCCGTTGGGCCATAAGAGTTAATCCAGCGGCATGAACGGGTCTCCGGCAGCGATTGCCAGGTCATAAAATGACGCAATTCCGCTTTTTCCCCGCCGACAATCACCAGACGCAGAGAAGGGCTGAAACCACAACGTCCTGCGGCCATCTCTTGTACCCACAGGTGCCAGAATGCGGTAGGTAAATCCGTCACCGTGATTTTCTGGTGCTGTAAGAATCGGGCAAATGCGCTATCTGGCGCACGTAGTTCGGACGGACGTAATACTAAAGTTGCACCGGCCGCGAGTGTTGCAAAGATATCCGACACAGTGGTATCGAACGCAACGGAAGTAAATTGCAGTACCCGATCTGCCGGAGTCAGCTCATTGGTTTGACGCTGGACATGGACAAAATTGACTACATTGCGATGTTCAATCATCACACCTTTTGGTTGCCCGGTGGAGCCGGAAGTGTAGATGATATAGGCCAGATGATGGGGTTCCAGCCCTAACTGTTGCGGTTCGGGGTTGTGAGTGGGCTGTTGTGCCATCAACTCTGCATGATGATGATTATCCAGGTTCCAGACAGGTACATCGGTTGTTAAGCGAGTCTGTAAGTGTTTCTGGGTCAGCAATAACTTAGGTGCACAATCTGACAGAATATAATTCAGGCGTTCAGTCGGGTAGTCTGTATCCAGTGGCACATAACCGGCTCCGGCTTTTAAAATACCGAACAAGCCAACTACCATATCCAGACCACGCTCAACACAAATCGCCACGCGATCATCAGGCTGTACCCCTGCTGCAATCAGTGCGTGCGCCAGTTGATTGGCTTTCTGGTTCAGTTCCTTGTAAGTGAGTTGCTGTCCTTCACCAACTTGTTCTTCACCAGTTTGCTCTGCGCTAATTTGTTTGCCGTGAATCAACGCGATAGCATCAGGAGTGAGCTCAACCTGCTGTTCAAATAGTTGCTGGAGTAACATATCCTGAGGGCAGTCAACTTTGGCTTTGTTAAAGTCTACCAGTAGCTGTGTACGCTCTGCTGGTGGCAGGATGGTGATAGATTGAATAGGTTGCTTTGGCCTATTCTGTAACGCTGTCACCAGTGCTCTCAGTGCCGTATCCATATAGACGTTAATGCGGGTCGGGTTAACCTGACGGTTGCATTGAGCTGTTAACGCAAAGCCATTTTCAAAATCATCCACATCCAATGACAAGGGATAATTACTGCGTTCTTCACTGCTGAAGGTCTGAATGCCTTCCCAAACTGGTGAACCGGCCTGTTGATCGTACCGTTGGCTATGACGGAAATTGAGCAGACTACTAAAAAGTGGCTGAGGGGCTTGAATACCACTGCAACGTTGGGCGATGGCTAACGGGGTCTGTTCATGCTCCAGTAATGCACTGAGTTGCTGGTAAGTTTCCTGTACTACCTGTTGCACAGTACGTTCCTGTAACATAATACGTACAGGCAGAGTATTGATGAACATGCCGAGCACTTGAGTGGCATCCGTTCCTCGTTGAGAACGACCCAATAAGACTGTACCGAAAACAACATCTTCCCGTCCGCTGCATTGTGCGAGAACTTGTGCCCACGCCACATGGAACAGAACAGCGGCACTGACCCCCTGTTGACGGGCACAGGCACGTATCTGATGAGCTAATTCATCATCCAAAGCAAATTCAGCTTCTTCTATCTTACTGTTTTCATTTTTACTGTTTTCATCTGAATCGTCGTGTTCATCGTGATGACCTTGTACATCAAGTAAGTCAAAAGGCAGAGTAGGCTCATCCACATCACCCAAAAGCTGGTGGAAATAAGTTTGATGTTTTTCAATCGGCACTGAACGGATCTGGGCGATAAAGTTACGGTAAGGCAGAGAAGGGGGTAAATGGTCTTTTTGCCCAAGTAATAACATTTCAACTTCATTGAAGATCATGTCCAGCGACAAATGGTCACAAACCAGATGATGGTAGAGCAATGCCAAATGCCAACAGTCAGTCTGTGGATCTTTGGCAATATTGGCGGACAATAAGGGTGCTTTGGTGATATCCATCCGTATTAAACGGGGGTCTGTCGCATCACGTAATTGCTGTACAATGTCGATATCAGATAGCAGTTCTGATTCGATGACTGGCAGAGGTGCATGGCGATAAACCACCTGCACAGGCTCCGGCAGGTTATCCCAATGAAATGCACTGCGCAGAATATCGTGGCGGTCAATGACTTGTTGCAATGTCAGCAGGAAAGTATCCAGACGTGCCCGGCTGTCAAAACTCATCAGCAGATTGTCCAGATAAATATCGCCTTTTGTTTCCAGCAAGTGATGGAACAAAATGCCTTCCTGTAATGGCCCTACCGGGTAGATATCTTGAACATTGGTAACACCACCAGAAACATGAGTCACAATCTGGTTGATGTGATCCTGGGTCAAAGTAACTAATGGCAACATTTGCGGTGTGATGGATTGGCAATCGTCAGTAATGAGGTTAGGTGGTACATCATATGTGACAGTATCATCTAATGCTGTATCCATCAGGTGTGCAGCCATTGCCATCAATGTTGGAGAGGAGAAAACGGTACTCACTTCCAGAGTGAAACCTCGCTGGCGAAGTTCTTCGATTAAATTGACGGTCAGTAACGAATGCCCGCCCAGTTCAAAGAAATTATCATGGCGTCCGATTTGTTCTACGCCCAATAAATCCTGCCAGATTTCAGCCAGTGTCTGTTCAATTTCACCCTGCGGTGCGGCATATTCACGGCGCACAAACGCAGCACTGTCCGGGGCGGGCAGGGCGTTGCGATCCAGTTTGCCATTCGGGGTCACAGGGAAGGCGTCTAAAATGATATAGGCGCCGGGCAGCATATAGTCCATCAGGCGGGTACTGAGCTGTTCACGCAATGGCACCGGATCCAGGGTAACTTCAGGTTGCGGCACCAGATAGGCCACCAGACGCTTATTGCCGCTTTCATCTTCATGGGCGGTGACGACCGCATCTTTGACGCCGTCACACTGCGCCAGTTGGGCTTCAATTTCCCCCAGTTCAATGCGGAAGCCGCGGATCTTGACCTGAAAATCATTGCGCTCCCGGTATTCAATGGTGCCGTCCGGCAGCCAGCGGCCTAAGTCCCCGGTTTTATACATCCGGGCATCCGGTTGTTCACTGAATGGA
>NZ_JBFPEZ010000031.1:0-81922 GCF_040838225.1 Xenorhabdus sp. SGI246 | reverse complement strand
CAGATTCACCCACCCCTTATGCGCCAGCATTGCCCCTTTTGGCCGGCCGGTAGACCCCGACGTGTAAATGACGTAGGCCAGATGATTTTCTGTCAGGGGCACCGGGCGATGAACAATATTACCGGCGGGCAGGTTTTGCACATGCGACTGTACCGTGTCGGTATCCAGACAGATAACACGTTGCTGGCTGAGGGGTAATTTATCCACCAGTGCTGTTTCGGTCAGGATAAATTCCGCCCCGCTGTGCGCCAGCATATATTGCAGGCGGGCTTGCGGGTAACTGGCATCCAGCGGCACATAAGCGCCGCCGGCTTTGAGAATGCCCAACAGGGCAATCACCGTTTGTAACGACCGGGGAAGGCAAATGGCCACCAGAGTATCTGGCCGGATACCTTGTTCAATCAGGTAATGAGCCAACTGATTGGCCTGAGCATTAACGGCCTGATAACTTAAAGTTTCCTCCCCAAAAACCAGCGCGGTTTTTTCAGGATTCAGGGCCGCCTGTTCTTCAAACAGTTCATGGAAGCACCGCCCTGGTGGATAATGATTCTGTGGCCCCTTTAATTTATGCAGTAAGGTCTGTTTTTCAGCTTCTGCCAATAATGGGAGTTCATGAACGGAGGGCTCTTTATTGATTGAATCATCTGTCATCACCTCAACAATGCCAGAAAGCAAGGTTTCGTAATTAGCGATGAATCTCTCAACGGTGCTACTGTTGAACAGACTCGTGTTAGAGACCCATACTATAGATAATTCACTTGTCTGTTCTTCTTCATAAACATGGACTTCCAAATCAAATCGAGTCGTTTTAAGTAAATCATCGCCAAAATCAGCAATATTATCCTGTTCCAGCGTTGTATCCCGTTGGTTGTTCTGTACTGCAAAGATAATCTGGAATATAGGATTGTGATTTAAACTTCGTTCCGGACTGAGCTTTTCTACCACTAACTCAAATGGCAAATCTTGATGCTCATAGGCATCCAGAATGGTACGACTGTTTTGTTTTAAAAGTTGACTAAAAGTAGGCTGACCGGATAAATCCGTTCGGATAACCAGTGAATTGACGAAAAAACCGATCAATGGCTCAATATCATGGTGTCTTCTCCCTGCCAGCCCCGTTCCAATCACAATATCTTTTTCATTACTGTAACGGCTCAGTAATACAGCAAACGCCGTTTCCAAGAACATAAATAAAGTAACGTTATGTTTAGCACACAATCCCCTGATTGCTTGGGTCAGACGCGAGGAAATGCGTTGTGTATGAAAACATCCCTCAATATTTTGTTTCTCCAGACGTGGATTATCCAGTGGCACACGATGGACGGGTGAAATACCCGCTAACTGATTCTGCCAGTATGTCAGTTGCTTTTTCAGTACATCACCTTGTAACCAGCTCTGTTGCCATTGGGCATAATCAGCATATTGAATTTTCAGCGGCGGTAACGGATTTGCCTCACCCTGACAATAAGCTTTATATAATGTAAAAAGTTCACGGAGAAATATTGTTACTGACCAGCCATCAAAGGCGATATGATGGATCGTATAAATAATGAGATAATCATTTTCTGCCAATTTTATTAACCGAATGCGCAACATCAGATCTGTGCTAAGGTCAAAAATCAAACTCTCTTCTTCCTTACTAAGTTGTTTTACTTGATTGTTTTTTTCGGTTTCAGACAACGCAGATAAGTCATGGTGTGTAATCGGTAAATCGTAATCAGTGACAATAAATTGCCGCGGCTCGTTACCGACAGTTTTAAAATGGGTACGCAACACTTCATGGCGTTCAAGCAATGTCTTAACGGCTGCCTCAAACGCCTGTATGTTAATGGATTCCCACAACCTGAAATTCCCCATACAGTTATACTGAGGGCTGCCTCCATCCAGTTGATCAATAAACCATAAACGCTGTTGAGCAAATGAAAGCGGGTAATGTTCCGCGTTACCATCACGCGGAATATCTTGCAAAAAGTGATACGTTTGAGTTTGTTCTTCTGAATCAAGCTGGTTCAGAAAATTAATTAACTCTTGTTTATGCTGTTTCCATTCACTGAGCAATTCCGGTGGAATACTGTCGCGGCTGGTCTTGTATTGTAAACGATTATCAGTAACGTACAGAGTAATTCCCTGATCTAAAGCTTCATTGACAATTTGCGCTGCATTTTTCATATCTCACCTTTTAATAGTTCTTGTGCTGTTTCTTGCTCAGCCTGGAAATGTTTTCTTTTTTCTTTGATAAGATGAATAGCAACAACTTGCGATAATTGCTCAAGTGTCGGATGTTCAAAAACACTTCTCAAAGGCACTTCTACTTTTAACTCATTGCGTATTGAACTAATAAGGCGGGTTGCCTGAAGTGAGTGACCACCCAGTGTAAAGAAATTGTCATAGATCCCGACTTGACTGACATTCAATAACCTCTTCCATAACTGGCTGAGCTTAATTTCTATTTCATCTCTTGGTGCCACATAGTTTTGTCGGCGTAAATCATCTTCATTTGGGATAGGTAATGCTTTTTTGTCCACTTTGTTATTTAACGTGAGTGGCATTCGTTCCAGAGGAATATAAAGGCCAGGAACCATATATTCTGGTAGTTGCTGTTTCAGTGCAGATTCGAGTAATTCTGAAAGTTCACCGCTAATAGCCGAAATTTGCGGATAGTTAGCCAAATGGTTTTGATTGTAGCTGGTACGTGCCTGTACTGGGGGCAGTGCTGCGCGGCTGAAAATCACATCCAGTAAATCAGGTTGCTGTTGTGACCATGTCACGCCACACTGATAACCACATTGTTCAGCATATTGCAGTAAGGATTCGAATTCCTGAACCTGTTTTAATACCTGTGGGGAGAAACTGCCGGCATTTTCTGGTGGTGTTACCATCTGATTGGCTGACCAGTGACGTAACCCTTCTGCTAAAGCAAGATCATCTTTAACTTTGGCATTGGCAATGCCCGAAACACCAAATGTATCCTCTGTACCCTTTTGTAACAAATTACGCAAACTTTCAAAAGAGTCGAAATTGTGCCAATTTAGCGGCTTTTCATGACAAGTTTCGGTATTTTCATCTCTTTTATGTAATATGACATCATAACGATAACGCAGCATTTCATTATCACCGATGCCACGTTTAACCAGAATGTCAACCCGGCCGATTTCAGGGTAACGCGCCGGTAAATGGGCAAAATAAGTTGGGCTGAGTAAAAATTCGGGTTCTTGTTGTAAACGCCGCTGAATACGATTAGCCAGCACTCCAACCTGAATACGCTGCCCGTTAAGATGACTTTGCTCTATTGCTGTAGCATGAGCGGTTAATAGATCTAAATTGCGAATATCACCTAACAGAATTTTTCCGCCTGCGGTCACAGCAGGCATTAGTTGTTCAAGCACTTTCTCCAGATACTGAACATTGGGGAAATATTGGACAACAGAGTTAATCACGACAGTATCAAATTCGCCAACATGTAATGTTCCTAAGTTGAGTGCATCTCCTCTTCTTAGTTGCACATGTGACCAGCCACGTTGTTGCAGAATGTGTTGGTGTCGGTCCAGAACCTCAGCCGAAATATCAGTCGCCACTACTGACTCACACTGTTCAGCATAGCGATACAACAATAATCCGCTACCACAACCAATTTCCAGTAAACGGTGAGGATGCAGGGCATTAATCCGTTGCATGATTCCCGCTAACCACTCTTCCATCTGTTCAAGAGCAATCGGCTGTTTAGTGTAACTGTTTGTCCAGCCACTGAAATCACTGTCAGATTCGACTGAATCACTGATACTTTCTTGCCGGGTATTATTCGTTATAGGTTGACGGTACTGCTCATCAAAAATTTCTGTCCAGTTCTCAACGCTTCCCGTGTTAAATTCCGTGGCTTTTTCACCTAACCATCCCGTACTTGGGCAGACATACGCGATGAGCTTTTTATCTTCATCTTGACCATAAGCGATAACAACAGCACTACTTAAAGCCTCGTGCCCGGACAAAACTGTTTCGATTTCACTCAATTCTATGCGGTGACTACGGATCTTAACCTGAGAGTCAACGCGGCCGATAAATTCCAACTGACCATCAGGTGTCCAGCGTACTAAATCGCCAGTTCGATAAAGCTTGTTTTCCCGACCATCTGTTGCGTGTGAACTGAATGGATCATGAATAAATTGCCTTGCCGTGATTTCCGGTGAGTTTCGGTAACCGCGTGCTAACTGAACACCGCCGATATACAGTTCCCCGACAACGCCCATCGGAGCCAAGTTACCTTCTGGATCAAGAATACGCGCCACAACGTTAGGCAAAGGTTTTCCAATTGTGATCTTTTCGTCAGTTAATAAAGCCGTGGTAACAATGGATGTACATTCTGTCGGGCCATATACGTTAAACAGTTTTCTCTTCTGTGACCAACGAACAGCGATCTGTGGTGGTACGGTTTCACCCGCTAACAGCAACGTTGAGACAGAGTGCCATTTGTCAAAATTCAGATGAGGAAGCAGTGCGGGAGGAAGTACAGCATGGGTTATCTGATGTTTTTCAACGATTTCATCCAACAATTCAGGGGAACGTTGTTGCGTTTCTGAAATTAAATACAGTGTTGCGCCATAGGCTAATGTCATGGACATCTCTAAGATCATGGCGTCAAAACTCCAGGAGGCAAACTGCAATCCCCGGCTATATGAATCAACACCAAATAATCCTGCTTGCGAAAATGCCAGATTCACCCACCCTTTATGTTCCAGCATCACCCCTTTCGGTTTGCCAGTAGAGCCGGAAGTATAAATCACATAAGCCAGATGATTTTCCGTTAGCGGGAATGGACGCTCAGTAATATTACTTGTGGGCATGTATTGCAACTGTGACTGTATTACCTCAGTATCCAAACAGATGGCTTTCTGCTGGCTGATTGGGAGTTTTTCAACAAGGTGAGTTTCAGTCAGAATAAACCCCACTTCACTGTGGTCCAACATATATTGGAGACGGGCTTTCGGATAACTGGGATCTAACGGTAAATAAGCTCCACCCGCTTTCAGAATACCTAACAACGCCACAACAGCCTGTAATGATCGTGGTATACAAAGTGCAATCAACGTATCTGGTTTGATCCCCTGCTCAAGCAAATAGTGCGCCAATTGGTTAGCTTGTTGATTCAATGATTGATAGCTCAATGACTGACAGTTCAGGGAGTCATCCCCAAAGATTAGGGCATTTTTTTCAGGATGTTGTAATACCTGTTCTTCGAAGAGTTCATGGAAACATTTCCCGACCTGGTAAGGAACTTGTGGCCCACTCCATTCATGCAGTAAAGTGTTCCGCTCAACATCTGCTAATAGTGGAATGTCATGGACGGATGGCTCGCTAGTGCCAACATGATGTTTCATCACATCAACAATATTGGTCAGCAAAACTTCGTAATTGGCGATTAACCTGTTAATGGTAGCACTTCTGAACAGGCTGGTATCCGAGATCCACCCAATAGATAACTCACCTTCGTCTTCTTCATATATATGGACTTCCAAATCAAATCGGGTAGTCAGAAGTGAACGTTCTTTAGATGTAACAACATTATCCTGCTCCAGCGTTGTATCCCGTTGATTATTCTGTACTGCAAACATAATCTGGAAAATAGGATTATAATTTAAGTTCCGTTCTGGACTGATTTTCTCCACCAACATCTCAAAAGGCAGGTCTTGATGCGCATAAGCATCCAGAATGGTACGACTGTTTTGTTTTAAAAGTTGACTAAAAGTAGGCTGACCGGATAAATCCGTTCGGATAACCAGTGAATTGACGAAAAACCCAATCAAAGACTCAGTGTCACGGTGTCTTCGCCCTGCAAGCGGCATTCCAACCAGAATATCTTTTTCGCTACTGTAGCGGCTCAACAATACAGCAAAAGCTGTTTCCAGAAACATAAATAACGTCACTTTATGTTTGGCACACAATGCACGTATTTCTTGGGTCAGAGTCTTCGGAATACGCTGCGGATGGACATCCCCTTCAAAATTCTGTTTTTCTGGACGTGGATTATCGAGTGGAAAACGGTGAAGCGGTGAAATACCTGATAACTGGTTCTGCCAATAATCCAGTTGTTTTTCCAGAGTATCACCTTGTAACCAATCCCGTTGCCATTGGGCATAATCGGTATATTGAACTTTTAATGGTGGCAGAGGATTATCCTCGCCCTGGCAATAGGCTCGGTATAATGTGAGCAGTTCACTGATGAATATTGCCAGCGACCAGCCATCACAGGCGATATGATGGATCGTATAGAGAATGAAATAATCATCCTCTGCTAATTTTAGCAACCGAATACGCAGCATCAGGTCAGTACTGAGGTTAACGACTTGTTTCCACTCTTGTTCACCAAGTTGTTTAACCTGCTGTTCCTTCTCAGATTCTGGCAATGAAGACAAATCATGTATTGTAATAGGTAAATCATAGGAAGTAGCGATAACCTGCCGGGGCTCATTATCAATCGTTTTGAAATAAGTACGCAGTGATTCATGGCGTTCAAGCAATGTTGCTATAGCAGCCTCAAAAGCGTTGAAATTGAGCGGCTCTCTCAACCTGAAATCACCTGTACAGTTATATTGAGGGCTACCTTCGGTTAGTTGATCAATCAGCCATAAACGCTGTTGGGCAAATGACAGTGGATAATGGTCTGCATGTTTATAACGTGGAATATCCTGTAGCCGATGTGTATTCACTTCTTCTTCTGATTCAAGCTGGTTCAGAAAATCAATTAACTCTTGTTTATGTTGTTTCCATTCATTAAACAGTTCCGGAGGAATACTGTCGCGGCTAGTTTTATATTTCAGTTTGTTATCAATGACAAACAGAGTAATCCCTTGATTTAAAGCCTCACTGATGATCTGCGCTGCATCTTTCATATATCACCTTCCAATAGTTCTTGTGTTGTTTCTTGCTCAGCCTGAAAATGTTTTCTTTTTTCTTTGATAAGATGAATAGCGACAACTTGCGATAACTGCTCAAGTGTCGGATGTTCAAAAACACGTCTCAAAGGCACTTCTACTTTTAAGTCATTGCGTATTGAACTAATAAGGCGGGTTGCCTGAAGAGAGTGACCACCCAGTACGAAAAAGTCGTCATGAATACCGACCTGACTGACGCCTAGTATTTCTTGCCATAATTGACTGATTTTTTTCTCCATTTCATTTCTTGGCGCAACATAATCTTGTTGACGGAATTCATTTTCATCTGGGATAGGTAATGCTTTTTTGTCCACTTTGTTATTTAACGTGAGTGGCATTCGCTCCAGTGGAATATAAAGGCTTGGAACCATATATTCCGGCAGTTGTTTTTTCAGTGCTGATTCGAGTTGTTCTGAAAGTTCAGCTTTAATCTCTGAGTATTGGGAGATGTTTTCGGTACTAAGGTTTTCGGTATTAACTTGCAGGACTCTTTCGCCCAACCAATCTGCGGTTGGGCAAACATAAGCAATCAATCTTTTGTCTTTATCGTTCCCATAAGTAATAACCGCAGCGCTGCTTAAGGCATCATGTCCCACCAATGCAGCTTCGATTTCTCCTAATTCAATCCTAAATCCTCTTATCTTGATTTGAGAGTCAATCCGACCAATAAATTCCACATTTCCATCAGGCAACCAACGAGCTAAATCTCCCGTGCGATATAAACGTTGGGATTTGTCTGTCAAATCAGTAGTAAATTTCGTTGTGTTCGTTTCAGGAGCATTCAAGTACCCACGTGCCAGTTGGATGCCACCAATACATAATTCCCCCGCAACACCAATAGGAACTAGATTGCCTGATGGATCAAGAATACGGATAACGGTATTAGGCAATGGTTTCCCAATCGTAATTTTGTCATCAGTTATTAAGCCCGAAGTCACAATGGCAGTACATTCTGTCGGGCCATATGCGTTGAACAGTTTTCTATCCTGTAACCAACGAACAGCGATCTGTGGTGGTACAGCTTCTCCCACTACAAGCAAGGTTGAAACGGAACGCCATTTGTTAAAATTCAGGTAAGGTAGCAAAGCAGGTGGTAATACAGCATGGGTAATCTGATGTTTTTCCACTAACTCATCCAAACATTCAGGGCTATGCTGTTGGGTTTCTGAAATTAAATAAAGTGTTGCGCCATACGCCAGTATCATAGATATTTCTAAGATCATGGCATCAAAGCTCCAGGAAGCAAACTGCAATCCCCGGCTATACGAATCAACACCAAATAATCCTGCCTGTGAAAGTGCCAGATTGACCCACCCTTTATGTTCCAGCATCACCCCTTTCGGTTTGCCCGTAGAACCTGAGGTATAAATGACGTAAGCCAGACTGTTTTCAGTTAGTTGAAATGGACGTTCAGCGATATTGCCCGTAGGCATGTGCTGCAATTGTGACTGTATTGCCTCAGTATCTAAACAGACGACTTTCTGCTGGCTGATTGGGAGTTTTTCTATCAGATTTGTTTCAGTCAGAATAAACTCAGCTTCGCTGTGTTCCAGCATATATTGAAGACGGGATGTCGGATAGCCAGGATCTAACGGCAGATAGGCACCACCTGCTTTAATAATCCCCAATAGTGCTACAACAGCGCGCAATGAACGAGGAATACAGAGCGCAACCAATGTTTCTGGTTTGATATTTTGTGCTATCAAATAGTGGGCAAGTTGGTTGGCCTGTTCATTTAGTTCTTGATAACTCAATGAATTACTGCCAAAAACAACGGCTGTCTTTTCAGGATACCGGGCAGTTTGTTCCTCAAACAGTTCGTGAAAACAGCCGACATGCCGGCTATGATCCTGTAGCCCATTCCATTCATGTAATAAAGTATGTATTTCAGCCTCTGCTAATAGCGGAATGTCATGAACAGAGGGTTCTTTGTGTATCAGATCTGAGCCGATACGTGGCTTCATCACTTTAACAATATTAGCAAGCAAGGTTTCATAATTGGCAAGTAATCTTTCGATAGTAATATTTTTGAATAGGCTGCTGTCGTAAACCCATAAAAAAGATAATCCTCCCTCCTCTTCTTCATAAATATGAATTTCCAAATCAAATCGAACTTTCAAAAGCAGACGTTCTTCAATCTCAATATTATTATCCCGCGCTAACGTTGTACCTTGCTGAGTATTCTCCAAAGTAAAAGCGATTTGGAATATAGGGTTATAATTTAAGTTTCGTCCCGGACTGATTTTTTCTACCAGCATTTGAAATGGCAGATCTTGATGTGCATAAGCATCCAGAATGGTACGACTGTTCTGCTTTAATAACTCACTAAAAGTAAGCTGGCCGGATAAATCCGTTCTGATCACCAGAGAGTTAACAAAAAAACCAATCAGAGGCTCAATATCATGGTGTATTCTCCCTGCAAGGGGGGTTCCCACCAGAATGTCTTTTTCATTACTGTAGCGGCTTAGTAATACAGCAAAAGCTGTCTCCAGAAACATGAATAGAGTGACTTCATGTTGGTGACATAATGCTCTGATTTCTTGGGTCAAATCCTTTGAAATACGTTGTTCATTAAGCTTTCCTTCGAAACTCTGTTTCTCCGGTCGTGGATTATCCAGTGGAAAACGGTGAAATGGAGAAATACCTGATAACTGGTTTTGCCAATAATCCAGTTGTTTTTTCAGAATATCACCTTGCAGCCAATTTCGCTGCCATTGAGCATAATCGGTATATTGAATTTTAAGTGGCGGTAATGGGGCTATTTCCCCTTGCTTATAAGCGCGATATAAAGTGATAAGTTCATTGATAAAGATTTCTATTGACCAGCTATCGCAGGCAATATGGTGAATGGTATAGATAATGACATGATCATTTTCAGCCAGTTTTATCAACCGAATACGCAACATCAAGTCAGTGCTGAGGTTAAAAACCAAGTTATCTTCTTCTTTACTCAGTTGTTTAACTTCATTTTTCTGTTCAGCTTCAGACAACGCCGTCAGATTATGTATTGTAATAGGTAAATCATAGGAAGTAGCGATAACCTGTCGTGGCTCATTATCAATCATTTTAAAATGAGTGCGTAATGCTTCATGACGTTCAAGCAATGCTTTTACCGCGGTTTTAAACGCATTGAGATTGAGTGATTCACGTAATCTCAAATAACCGGGACAATTATATTGGGGGCTCCCTTCGGTCAGTTGGTCGATAAACCACAAACGTTGCTGAGCAAATGAGAGTGGATAATGTTCTGCATTGCCATCACGTTGAATATTCTGTAACTGATGTGTTTGAATCTCTTCTTTTGAATCGATTTGGCTCAGGAAGTCGATCAACTCTTGTTTATGTTGTTTCCATTCACTGAGTAATTCTGCTGGAATACTATCGCGGCTAGTTTCGTATTGTAAACGGTTATCAGCAACAAATAGAGTAATTCCCTGATTTAAAGCTTCATTGACAATTTGCGCTGCATTTTTCATATATAATACCTTTTACATAAAAATAATTTTCAGGCACGTTTCAGTCATCTTTCGAAAAAAAGATTTGTTCATAATTTTCTTTATCATTTTTTGAAATGGGTAAGTTATGTTTTTATATAGTTAAAATCCGATGTATTAATATATATCGTGCAATAGATATTTTTTGAAATATTGAATTAGACAGGTAAGAATAGAATTTAATTTTAACATTATTTAAGTAATTCTTCATGATATTTAAGATAGTAAAATAAAAAAATTAATAGCCATGTTAGCATATGAATATTGAAAATACTTAACGGTATTGTTTGATTTAGTTATCAAAACAATGAAAAAACATAAAGTTTTTTTAATGGTTGCATAATATAAAACTCACATCAAAACCAATAATATTCAGAGGAAAATATAACAGTTAATTTTTAAGCTTTAAGTTTCCTATCTATATAAATTTTAATTTAATTAAACAATCAAGTATAAAAATAATATTTTACAAATAAAAAAAGAGCTTCGATTTTTATACGGAGCTCTCAAATTTAATTCGATTAAATATATTCAATCACAATGCACGTAAAATTGCCTCAACACTTGTTTTAGCATCACCAAATAGCATTTGTGTATTCTCTTTAAAGAATAATGGGTTTTGCACACCGGCATATCCGGTATTCATAGATCGTTTAAAAACAATCACATTTTGCGCTTTCCAAACTTCCAATACAGGCATTCCAGCAATCGGGCTGTTTGGATCTTCCTGTGCCGCAGGGTTCACTGTATCATTGGCACCAATAACCAAAACTGTATCTGTTTCAGAAAAGTCATCATTAATTTCTTCCATTTCTAACACAATATCGTAAGGCACTTTAGCTTCAGCCAATAATACGTTCATATGACCAGGCAAACGCCCTGCCACTGGATGGATACCAAAACGCACGTTAATTCCTCTTTCACGCAATTTTGCTGTAATGTCATGTACCGGATATTGTGCCTGAGCAACAGCCATTCCATAACCTGGAGTAATAATAACTGAAGTAGAATTCTTCAATAGTTCAGTAACATCTTCTGCGGTTGCTTCACGATATTCTCCCATTTCCTGATCATCGTCCGTTGAAACACCATCACTACCGAAACCACCGGCAATAACACTAATAAAGGAACGGTTCATCGCTTTGCACATGATATAAGAGAGGATCGCACCAGAAGAACCGACTAAAGCACCAGTTACAATCAGTAAGTCATTACTCAACATGAAACCTGCCGCAGCGGCCGCCCAACCTGAATATGAGTTCAGCATGGAAATAACAACCGGCATGTCTGCCCCGCCGATGGATGCCACCAAATGCCAACCAAAAGCTAATGCGATTACCGTCATGATGAGCATGGTGAAAACCTGTAAGCCGATGCTTTCTGTTTTGATAAAGCTAATCATCAACACAAAAGAGACAACCAAAGCCGCCAGATTAAGTTTATGGCGATGTGGTAACATCAATGGCTTGGATGAAATTTTTCCGCGTAATTTACCAAATGCAACAACCGAACCTGTGAAGGTTACAGCCCCGATGAAGATCCCAAGGAAAACTTCTGTCAAATGAATATGTTCCATAATGGCATCAGCAAAAATATCGTGGGCCATAAAGCTATTGAACCCAACCAGAACAGCAGCCAAACCAACAAAACTATGTAAAATGGCGACTAATTCCGGCATTTCAGTCATCTCTACTTTTTTAGCAAGACGAGTTCCAATAACTGCCCCAATAATCATTGCCAGAATAATCCAGCCAACGTTACCTGTATCCGGCCCTAAGATGGTTGCAATCAGGGCAATTGCCATCCCGGTTATGCCAAAGAGATTGCCTCGCTTGGAACTTTCATGGCGAGAAAGCCCTGCAAGACTGAAAATGAATAAGATAGCGGCAACAATATATGCCGCAGTGACTACTCCATTCGACATAAGTTACCCCTTATCCTTTACGAAACATTTTTAGCATACGTTGTGTCACAGTGAACCCGCCAAAAATATTGATACTGGCAATCAACACTGCAATGAAAGAGAAGAAACTTACCCATCCACCTTCGCCTATTTGTAATACCGCTCCAACCACAATAATCCCGGAAATGGCATTAGTGACAGACATTAATGGAGTATGTAATGAATGGCTGACATTCCAGACAACGTAATACCCAACCACGCAAGACAGAGCGAATACAGTAAAATGGGACAGAAACTCTTTCGGAGCAACGTTTGCTAACCAACCAAAAAGGATCATGGCCAATGCCAGTAACCCGTATTTCAACCACGGAGATTTAGGCGCTTCCGTCGGTTTAATTGCTTTCTTGGTAACATCAGGTTTGGAAGGTTGCGCTGAGACCTGAATTGGTGGCGCAGGCCAGGTAAGCTCTCCTTCTTTAATAACAGTGACACCACGAATAACAATATCATCGAAATCAATGGCAATTTTGCCATTTTTCTCTTTGCACAGTAATTTCATCAGATTAACTAAGTTGGTGCTGTATAACTGTGATGATTGAGTAGGTAAACGGCTAGGTAAATCAGTATAACCAATGATCTTGACGCCATTATCTGTCACAACAAGTTTATCGGTTTCTGTAAGTTCACAGTTTCCTCCATTTTGTGCAGCCAGATCGACAATTACACTCCCCCGTTTCATCGACTCTACCATTTCTCTGGTAATCAGTTTTGGTGCAGGTTTACCCGGAATCAATGCGGTTGTAACAATAATGTCAACTTCTTTTGCCTGAGCGGCAAACAGTTCCATTTCAGCCTTGATAAAGGCTTCTGACATCACTTTTGCATAACCATCCCCACTTCCCGCTTCCTCTTTGAAATTTAATTCCAAAAATTCAGCGCCCATACTTTGAACCTGTTCTTTAACTTCCGGACGAGTATCAAAAGCACGGACAATCGCACCGAGACTACCTGCCGCTCCGATAGCAGCAAGGCCAGCAACACCAGCACCAATAATCATAACTTTAGCGGGTGGTACTTTACCGGCAGCAGTAATCTGACCAGTAAAGAAACGACCAAATTCATGAGCGGCTTCAACAATGGCCCGATAACCAGCAATATTAGCCATTGAACTCAGGGCATCTAATGATTGGGCGCGGGAGATCCGTGGGACGGCATCCATTGCCAGAACAGTTATTTTGCGTTCTGCAAGTTTTTCCATTAATTCAGGATGTTGCGCTGGCCAGATAAAACTGATTAATGTTGCGCCTTCCTTCATTAATCTAATTTCTTTATCTTCTGGAGCATTTATTTTAAAAATAATATCTGATTGCCAAACTTCATGATGCTCTGCGATATCAGCCCCGGCTTTTTGATAAGCAACATCATCAAAACTGGCAAGAGATCCTGCTCTTGTTTCAACTGTTACATTAAATCCTAACTTCCGTAGTTGCTCCACTGTTGATGGTGTGGCAGCAACGCGAGCTTCATTGGGGAATTGCTCTTTTGGTACACCAATATGCATAATGTTTCCTTCTCTAAGGATAAAATATTGCTGATTATTACCTGTTGGAGCCAATTTAACGATTAGATTGTTTTTATTACTACTATCAGTAAAATCTATCAATGAGAAATATCAACAAAAATATCAAATGATAACAAGTGAAATAATACCATTAAGGTAACATAAGGATTCTGAAAGACAATATTTATGAAAATAAAATAACCTTCAATGTAATCGATGATTGTTTTTATATAAATGACTATTTTCATTAAAATTCTTGGCGTCATGTGCCAAAAACAGATAAGCAGTTATTTAAATAGAATAAATTCTTGCGACAATTGGCATTATTAATGTAATACTCATGTCAATAAAGGTGAGGTTAAAAAGGAAGGATATTCACTATAGGGCAGAAATCTGCCCTTTTGCATAAATGGGGTTTTAAAGCCCAACTCACCAAACAAGGAATTCTACACTTATATCCATATACGATGAACTTCCGTAAACTTTACTCTGATTACAGTCGGTATTTCCACAAGTAGCGCTCTTGACTATATTCTGACACCCTTTGATTACCGTATACCAGCCTAAATCACTTATATCGTACCCGCGCTCAAATCTCAAAGCACAACTCGTAGAGCCACTAGACACTGACCACTCAACCCATTTAGGCCTAAGTGTGCAAGCACTAAATAAATTATCATTGTCTTGCAAATGAATACCTTGCTGGTTACCGGGCTGAATCCTTACCTGATCTGCACCACTATCATACATACAGTCGGTGCTTCGTTTAACTATCACGAGCTCATTTACAGAAGAAGAAAGATTTTTAAATTCCATATCATAGTCAGCAGAAAGAATCTGTTGTTTCTCTGGATTGGTGTTTTCTTCAACCGCGAAAGCAAAGGATACCAGTAAACAAGTTAACATGACGAAAATGGCGTTAGATAATATTTTCATACTTCCCCCTTTTTTTGATGAAATCGTTCAAAATAAGAATTCTTATTACTTCATCATTAATGGAGTACTGAAATGATAACTGCTATCTCATATAAGTTATTCACCTATCTGTTTTAGTATAAGTAAACTGCTCTGATAAACGTAATTCAAAAATCCACAGGTAAATGAGGTAGTTTGATATCCTACTGTATCGTTTTGTAAATATTACATATCTATCAATGCATCAAAAGGTGAGATTTCTTACATTTATCTAATTCATTGATTTCACTTAATTCTGTCACAGAACCAGACATTAAGGAAATCAAGAAGTTAAAAGACGAAGAGGAAGCGTCTTTGCCAAGTTTTATCACCAATGGGAGTAGATTTTATTGATGCCCTATCAGCCATTCTGTGCCACCCTAATTAAAGAAACACCCTGAACTAGTTTATTGATGTTCACAGGCGGAGAAGTCTCCTACCGCCTTCATGTTATTTAGCAATATGTATTGTTGATGAAATGAGGGAATAGATATGCAAGATAAAGAGCTTGAAACACAAGTCTTAAAAGATAAGGGGCTTGTTATCGTTCCAACTCCGGAATATGTCAAAGAAACAATTGAAGAGCATGCCCTAAGTCGCAATCATCCAGATGCAACGCTGCAAGATAAAGGGTTTGTTATTCTGAGCAATGATGTCAGTAGTGATAGCGAAACTATGGCAGCAACACCAAAAGCAGTGAAAGCAGCATATGATTTAGCAAACAACGCAAATAACAATGCCAATATTCGTTTGTCTAAAGACCTGAACGGGGCTGATATTCCTGATAAAGCGGAGTTTGTGAAAAACCTCGGCTTATCGGATACGGTGAAACGGGTGGAACGAGCGATATTCGTGGTTGAACGCGGGCAAAACGCGTCGGGTTCGTGGGTGATATGGTCAGATGGTGCAATTGAGCTGTTTGGTCGGGGGATATCGATAGCGGGGCTGGCGACCGTACGTTTTCCCATAGAACTACCCCGCACCTCGCATGATATCAGCATAGCTGAGCATATCGCGAGAGACCCTGAATCAAAAAATGTGGGGCATGTATCAATGGTTATTGACGAAACAGTAACCCGTTTGGGTTTTCAGGCCCGTTGCCAGTATTTTAATGGTAATGCGTCAACTAACAGTTTTACCTGGAGATTATATTGTGCGCCTATTTAACTCATACACGATGACTGAGGTTCTGCCATCCATTCACGATACGACAGAAGCAATTGAATTACCGGATGATTGTTGGTTTTTCCGCGAACGGAAAATACCACTGGGGAAAATGCTATCGGTTAATGAGGCAGGTGAACCCATTTTGATTGATGCACCAACAGAATAATAATCAGGGGTGATATGCCCTGATAGTTACTCTGATTCAGCGAACCTGTCCTGTAAATATTCGATCAGTTTAATTGTTTGCCTGCTCTATTAATTCATTAGTCGCTGAAATAATGGGTCTAATATTACTAGATCATGAGTATCTTTTAAGCTGGTTGTTGGATATGTACCAATATCAATCCGATCTCCTTTTCCATTCCAATGATACCCAAATTAAAATATAATTTTCCTTTAGGTGTCATACGAACAGACAAGCCGCCTCTATCGGATTTAGTGATCACTCTTTCTTGGAGTTTATTATTGGTAGAGCGGGACCATGAGTCTGTGATTGCCATATTATTTCCCTCAATTACAGAGGTGACAATGGAAAGATAATAATTTATTATCATATAGATAAGTGAAATTCCATGAATTAATATATAAACGTAAGAATATATAGCATTAATATATGTAATAATTACGCCCCATGTGATACAGAACAATGTTCAGCACGTTATAAATATTTTAATGCGCAAGGCGAAAGGATTTTTTATGAAGCTGAAGACCACGATCATCGCAACTGTGATGTTCTCATTAACAACAATTACCGCAGCACATGCAGCAAAAGAATTAACACCAGAGCAAGCTGCTGAACTTAAGCCATTTAAACGAATCGCTGTCACCGGACGTTTTAATGCAATTTATGAAGCAGCCGATGCGGTTTCCCGTCAGGCTGATAAAAAAGGTGCTGATAGTTTCTATATTCAGAGTCTAGACGATTTCAATGGAAGTGGTAATTTACGTGTTGTTGCTGATTTGTATCATAAAGATGCAAAAAAAGTAGACAGAACCACTCGTTATAACATCTATCGTGGGATCAAAGAATTACCAAAAACCGAAGCTGTCACTCTGGAACCTTTCGATACGATAACAGTAAATGGTTATTTTCCAACTGACCCTGATCTAAAAGAAGCTCTTGCCAAAGCAGCTAAAAAGAAAAATGCCGCTTCTTTCTTTATTGTTCGTGATATTACCCCAAATAATGGTGGTAACCAGGTAGTTACAGCTTACATTTACAAAGAAGATGCACCGAAACGCCAAGTACAATCTGATAAGGCAGTCATCCCAGCCGATTCCGATGCGGGCCGTCAGTCTTTGGCACAAGGTGGGGAAGCTGCTGAGAAAGTTGAAATTCCGGGTGTTGCCTCGTCAACATCAACCAGTAATGTTATTGGTCGCTTTTTTGAGACCCAGTCATCAAAAGGCGGACGTTACACTGTAACCTTGCCTAATGGAACAAAAATTGAAGAATTGAATAAAGCATCTGCGGCTCAGATGGTGCCTTTTGATTCCATCACTTTCTCTGGCTATTACACAACTGCACCTGAAGTATCTTATCAGGTCGCTAAACGTGCAGCAGAAAAAGGGGCGAAATACTATCATATCACGAGAGAATGGCAGTCTAATGGTGGCAACGTTACCATTAGCGCAGATTTATTTAAATAATCAATTTTTTTCTCAAATCAATTTATAAAAGAAGCACACATTATTAGGTGTGCTTCTTTTTCTTCTATAGATCGCTTTTGTCATATCCATAAAATTCATTATTTAACCTTCATTTACACAATTTTCATAACTGTTTATTATTTGATTCACCGAGGTAAATTCAAATTTCCCTCATTAAAACTGTTTATATTTTGAACACCTACTTGTTTCTTAAGAGCATAAGAAGAACAGAAAAGTCATTTGTAATTTATTTAGAGGAAAATATATTTTTATGCATAATTTTTATGTTTTTTTGCATAGTCACCCATTGCATACACCCCCTTCACTCCGTAGAATCGCCCTGTTTTTTAGTTTTAACTACTGAATATTTCTGCATTCCGTAGCATGGATGCAATAAATGTCCAATATGTGTTCGATATTCAGGATAAGTATTCTGGCTAATCGTGTTGATTTTATCTTACTTTTAGGAACGTATCTTTGGAAAAGAAATTAGGCCTTACGTCTCTAACAGCACTCGTACTTAGTTCTATGGTTGGAGCGGGTGTATTCAGCTTGCCACAAAATATGGCATACGCAGGTAGCCCAGCGGCATTAATGCTTGGTTGGGGGATCACAGGCATAGGTATTCTCTTTTTAGCTACGTCTTTACTCTTGCTCTCTCGTCTCCGCCCTGATTTGGACGGTGGTATCTTTACTTATGCTAAAGAAGGGTTTGGTGAATTAGTTGGCTTTTGTTCTGCATGGGGATATTGGTTCTGCGCTATTATTGCCAATGTTTCTTATTTGGTGATCGTCTTTGCGGCGTTAAGTTTTTTTACTGATACTGAACATTCCGTGATTTTCGGTGATGGAAATACCTGGCAAGCGTTGATTGGTGAATCAATTTTACTTTGGTTCGTTCACTGGCTTGTGCTCAGAGGAGTACAAACGGCAGCAGGTGTCAATCAATTAGCTACAATGGCAAAGCTGTTACCTCTAGGAATGTTTATCGTTCTGGCTGTCATCGCTTTCAAGATAGACGTATTTACATTCGATTTCACCGGCGTTGAGATGGGTGTCCCCGTTTGGCAACAAGTCAAAGATACCATGCTGATAACCTTATGGGTGTTCATTGGTGTTGAAGGTGCAGTCGTCGTTTCTGGCAGAGCCAAAAAACGTAAAGATATTGGTATTGCGACTATACTGGCTGTTGTCTCAGCATTAGGTGTTTATGTGCTTGTTACCCTACTCTCATTGGGATTAGCTACCAGACCTGAATTAGCTGTAATACGTAACCCTTCTATGGCACATTTGATGGTAGGGTTAATTGGCTCAGCGGGTGAAGTTATTATTGTTGCTGGTTTAATCGTTTCCGTCTGTGGTGCTTATCTGAGCTGGACAATAATGGCGGCAGAAGTCCCTTTTATTGCTTCTCTGCATGGCTCATTTCCAAAGGAATTCAGCAAACAGAATGATAAAAAAGCACCTGCTTCCTCGTTGTGGATCACAAATGGAGCCATTCAGCTTGCATTGGTCTTGATTTGGTTAATTGGCAGTAATTACAACACATTGCTTTCTATTGCATCAGAAATGATACTTGTTCCTTACTTTTTGGTTGGTGCATTTTTAGTAAAAGTAGCATTTGAGCGTAGTAATCGCGTTTTATTGTTCATCGCTATCGGTGCTTGTACCTACGGTTTATGGTTACTTTATGCTTCAGGTTTAATGCATCTGCTACTTTCTGTTATATTGTATGCCCCTGGATTATTGGTTTTCCTATATGCACGGAAGCAAAATCAGGAATGTAATGGCCTAAATATGTTAGAAAAATCTGCGATTGTTATTTTATTACTGACAACGATTCCCTCTACATGGTTACTGATTCATTAAATCCTATTCTTTGCATTCATTAACTATTTATTAGTCTAAATCACCTATCTGCTAAGATCATATGGAGAGAAGTTTGCTTCTCTCCTGCTCTTTTCCCCTGCTTTCTTCGTTTTTTGAAATGATATCTTGCTAAGCTTTTTTACTTGGTTGGTAGGTATTTTTATGTTTTATTGAATAAGTATGTTGTAACTAATATGGGATTTTAAGATCAAAAAATATTCTATACATAAATATTTATTCTGTTTTATTGTTACAGGATTTTTTTAAGTCTCCATTACACAAATTATGCTATGTCAGTTATTATTGACTATGAGTTAATTTATGTTAATTACATTAACTTTTGATCTTGAAAAAATCGGTTTTATCATCTAACTAATATTAAATATCTAGCATTAACCACGTGAGTGGAATATTCATCACAAATAAATAATATTTAGTGAAATATATAGTAAAAATATAAAATCACAAATTTATTTCCTCCAGTTTTCTCCAATTAATAATTAATCTTATAAAACAGAATAAAAACTCATTTACGATTAAAAAAACACTCTATTTTATGAATTACAATGCTATTAATGGAACGTTATCAGAGTAAAGCTCCAAATATTGTGCTTTGTTGAGTTATTATTTTGATCTTTGTTCATTGGGCGCTACTATATTCTTCGAAATATCTGTCAGATAGAAAATATTAATATCATTTTTTACCATCTTTCAGGTATCAACTTAGACTACTCATTTGCTGTATTATAATTGTACGGCTTTAATGTTAATTAAATCAGCTATATCCCTGTTGTATTACTACACCAGGGATGGGATATATTAAAAATGAAAACCAAGTTAATTATTTCATCTTTATTTGTTTCATCTGTATTTATGTCTCTGGCACATGCCGCAAATGGTAATATTCAAGATGGAGAAATCAGATTTACAGGAAAAGTTATTGCCGATGCATGTAAAATTGATTCAACTTCTAAAAATCAAACTGTAAATATGGGAACGATCAGTACAAATTCATTTAGTGGGGTCAATAGCACGGCAGCCGCAACACACTTCAGCATTAAGCTGACTGACTGTCCAAAAAACAATCAGTATGCAAGTGTTAAATTTGATGGTCAACTCGATAATATTAATAATACACTTTTAGCATTAGACAATTCAAAGCCTGGAGCCGCTGACGGGATTGCTGTTGGTATTTATGAACAAAATAGCAATACGCCAATTCCTATAGCAAAAGCCTCCTCTCAAAAAATTATTGAAAATCAAACGATTGAAATGAATTTCATTGCTAAATATGTTGCAACCAAACAAACGGTTATTCCTGGTACTGGTAATGCGATAGCTAATTTCACTATCGTTTACAACTAAAATACATATAGCAAGAATTCCTGATAAAAACACTATTGCCATTTACTATAACCAGTGAGTGGTAATAGTGAGATTAATATATAACCATAAAAAATAACATTACCCGGAGTATCTATTTTGAAATACTTTCGTATTTTTATTCTTATTATCATCTACATATTCAGCGCTAATGTTTCTTTTGCTGGTGTCGTTATTGGTGGCACTCGTGTTGTTTATAACAGCGATCGAAAAGAAGCATCAATTTCTATCAGTAATCCAGAAACAGATGTTTCTTATCTTATTCAATCATGGGTTCAGGGAGAAAATGATGCAACTAAAGTACCTTTCATTATCACTCCCCCACTCTTTAAATTAACAGCAGGAAATGAAACAGTATTACGAATTGTAAAAACTGGAGATAATTTACCCAACGATAGAGAATCCCTTTTCTGGCTTAATGTTAAATCTATTCCCGCAATAGTAAAATCTGAACAAAATCAGTTACAAATCATAGTAAAGTCAAGATTTAAACTATTTTATCGCCCTGCTGATTTAACAGACAATGCAAGTATTGCTTATAAGGAACTGAAGTTCAAAGTTGAAGGCCATCAACTGACAGCCGAAAACCCGACACCATACTATGTTTCGTTTTCTTATTTAAGTATTGGAAATAGTTCAAAAAATCATGAAATACAGCCTGCTGGCATGATCGCTCCTTTTGGTCAGTTAAGCTGGGATATTCCTATTAAGAATATCAATCATGTTTCCTGGAAAACCATCAACGATTTTGGTGGGGTAACGCCAGAAGAAAAATATACATTTTGAGTATAACTTTCATACAATCTATCAAGATTAGAAAATGATTATGGATAACAGCGGTCATTATCTTCAACATAATATTTCTGATAATTTGGTGTTAATTATTAAACCCATTAAGCTGTTTTTATGTGCACTAGCAACTATATGGCTTTTGATTTCCAATAAGGTTTATAGCGAAGAATATTTCAATATCAATGCGCTGGAGAGCCTCTCTGGTCTCCCGGAAGATATTGATCTATCGATTTTCATGCAAGATGATCAACAACCACCGGGCCGCTATTGGGTTGATATTTATCTGAATCGTGAAAAGATAGATACTGGAAATGTTGATTTCGTTATCGTAAATAATAAGTTATCACCCAAGATTAGACTTAAGCAACTCAAAGAGATGGGCGTAGATATTGATTTATTTCCATCTTTATCCGCTTTACCACCAGAAACTGAAATTACAGATCTTGGTCAGTATATTTCTGCGGCATCATCTTCTTTTGATTTCAACAAGCAACGGTTAGATATCAGCATCCCCCAAGCAGTTCTGCATAATAAGGCGAGAGGTTATGTTCCTTCTCATCTGTGGCAACAAGGATTAACGTCTTTACAAGTTAATTATAGCTACAGTGGCTCGACTAACTGGCTGGATGGTCAGCCCGGATCAACCAGCAATAACTTTCTCAACCTCAGAAGTGGTGCTAACTGGGATGCCTGGCGTCTACGAAATTATTCCACTTACAGTAGCCAAAACAATAAGTGGCGAAGTTTGAGCACTTACCTGCAACGTGATATTCATGTTTTAAAAAGCCAACTAATATTTGGTGACAGTTATACACCTTCACCCATTTTCGATGGGTTTCAGTTTCGTGGTATGCAATTAGTTTCAGATGACAATATGCTACCTGATAGTCTCAGAGGATTTGCACCAACAATACGAGGAATTGCCCAAAGTCATGCCCAAGTCACCATCAAGCAAAATGGTTATATTATCTACGAAACCTATGTTTCTCCCGGCCCTTTTATTATTAATGATTTATATCCAACAAATTCCAGTGGTAATTTAGAAGTTATTGTCAAAGAAGCTGACGGGAAAGAGCATCATTCTGTACAACCTTTTTCGGCTGTGCCTGTTATGTTACGAGAAAATAGTCTGCGCCACTCTTTGACATTGGGGAAATATCATTCACCCACTCACCGTGGTAAAGAACCATACTTTATGCAAGGTACGGTCACCTACGGGGTTTCCAATAATATCACTGTATATGGTGGAACAATTCTCTCAAAAAAATATCATTCTATTGCATTGGGCACAGGTTATAGTCTCTCTGATTGGGGGTCATTTTCTTTTGATGTGACTCACGCAAGATCAGAACTCACCCCAAATATTTACTCATCCGGGCAATCATATCGGTTTCAATATGCAAAAGATCTTACCCAAACAGGTACTAATTTCACTTTAGCGGGCTATCGTTACTCAACGCATGATTTTTATGATTTTAAAGAAGCTAATGAGTTTAATATTACCAGCAATAATAGCTACAGCCCCAATAAACGCAGTAAACTGCAATTGTATCTCAATCAATCTTTAGGAAATTTAGGTGGTATTTATTTATCTGCTTTTCAGCAAGATTATTGGTCACAAAAAGGTCATGAAAGAAATATCAGTGCGGGTTACAGTACCAGCCACAACTCGATCAATTACACATTGAATTACACATACAGTAAGCTGCCGAGCACAAATCATAATGATCAGATTTTATCACTCAACATACAAATTCCTCTTGAACGCTGGCTGAAAAATAGTTGGGCAAGTTATAGCCTGACTAACAACAGAAAAAGAGAAACATCTCATCAGGTCAGCTTAAATGGTACAGCGCTGGAAGATAACAATCTGACTTATAGTCTTCAGCAAAACTACACTAACCATAACAGGAGTACTGGCGGGAATATAAGTGCAGAATACAAAGGCGCTTACGGTCAGGTTAATGCGGGTTATAACTATGATAAACAATCCAGACAATTAAATTATGGTTTAAATGGTGGAATAGTTGTTCATCCTTATGGCATCACTTTCTCTCAATCATTGGGAGATACATTGGTGTTAGTGCGAGCCAATGGCGCTAAAGGCGTTAAGATCCAGAATCACACCGGTATCGCAACTGACTGGAAAGGTTATGCCATTGTTCCTTATGCCAGTAGTTATCGTAAAAACCGTATCTCTTTAGATACTTACTCAATGGGAGATAATGTTGATATCGATATCAATACGCAAACTATCGTCCCTACCCAAGGCGCACTGACTTTAGCCAATTTCCAGACCCGTATTGGTTATCGGGTGTTACTAATGCTTTCTTACAAAGGCAAAGAGATCCCATTTGGAGCAACAGCCACATTAGTGCAACAAAATGAGTCAGATGAACCCAATAGCACCATTGTCAGTAATGATGGACAGGCGTACCTCAGCGGTATTCCTAAGTCTGGGCAGATATGGGTGAAATGGGGCCACAAAGATGCTCAAGAATGCCGTGTTGATTATCAACTCCCGGAGAAAACACCAGAATCTGGCCTGTACATACTGAACGCCACTTGTAAGTAACAGAAATTGAGCATTTATTTGATATTTTACATATTATGGAAACGAGTTATGGTTAATGGCTTAAAATTATTATTGGCGAACATATTTATCATCGGCATGATGAGCAGTTTTGCCAGCGAGGCCAATTATGAGAGTTATGATTGTCGATATTCGCCGGGTTTTCATTCCGGCACAACACGAGTCTCTTTTGGCTCTCAAATAGTCATACCCAAAAATCATCCCATTGGAACAACGATAAAGGAAATCCGTTTAGATCAATTGGATACAAAAGGTCATGTCGTTTATTGCAATAGATTAGTTCCTACATCATGGGATAAACCCGATTTTGCTCCTGCACATTATAATAATGATGCAATTTATGAATCCGGTGTACCGGGTGTCGGAATCCGTATCAATAACTGGGGGCCGACTAACTATGGTATTGATTGGTTTCCTCGAAAATCAACTACCCCATTCACCTGTTCTCCCCCTCCTCGGTGGCCTGATTACAAATATTATTGTGGCCAAACATGGGGGTATTTGACGGTTCAATTAATCAAAATTGCGCCCACTACAGGTTCAGGGGTAATTGAAGGACGGATCCTAACCAGAGCCAGATTTGGGTACGGCAGTATTGTTCACTCTTTTTATTTAGCAGAAACACGTGTTGTTACTCCGACTCCGAGTTGTTCCCTCGCTCGTAAAACAACACTAGTCAATATGGGAGAAATCAGAACGAGTGAATTTCGTGGTATAAACAGTACCGCAGGGACAAAAGATTTCCGCTTAGAATTTAGCTGTGATCCAAACGCCAAAGTCAACATAATACTGGATGGACGCCCGGCAAAAAGTGGCATCAATAATACCTGGGCATTGGATTATGGTAGTGACAACGTCACAGCAACAGGAATCGGTCTGCAAATTTTGTTTTATAATCAACTATTAGAGATACGTAAACCGATTAAAGCAAATGCTGAATACGTCACACACTTTTCATTTCCACTGCAAGCACGCTACATTCAAACTCACCCTCGGATCACACCCGGAAAAGCGGATGTAACAACAACAATTACGTTGACTTACGAATAAATAAGAAGTTAGAAATGGGGCTATAGCACTTTAACAATCAAAATGCTAAGCCCCAAAAACATTATGCAGCAATACTTTCCATTGCTTGCAAAATACGCTTATCAGATATCGGATACGCTGTACCCAATTGTTGAGCAAACAGGCTGATACGCAGTTCTTCGATCATCCAGCGTACTTCTTTCACTTCTGGCAATTGTTTTTGCTGGACAGAAAGTTTCGCTAACCACTGCTGCCATTGTTGCTGGATATTTTCAATCCGGCTCATGTGTGCCCTATCCTTGTTTGGATCAATCGCCAGTTTTTCCAACCGACGTTCGATACCATTCAGATAACGCAGAACATCCGCCAGACGTTTCCAACCGTGGGCTGTGACAAATCCTTTAAAGACCAAACCGGAAATTTGTTCTTTAATATCGGATAAAGCCAGTGCCAAAGCGATATCAACCCGCCCTTTCAAACGCTTATTAATAGCAAAAACCGTCGTCAAGATCTGTTCTACCTGTTTGGCTATTTCAACCACTGTGTCATTCAAATCGGCGCGAACTTTATTCTGTAAACTTGCAAACGCCTGTTCATTCCATGCCGGTCCGCCATTTTCTGCGATTAATCTGTCCACACCACAGGAAATACAGTCATCAATCAAATCCAACACTTTTCCATACGGGTTGAAATAGAGACCAAGTTTGGATTTATTCGGTAATTTTTCGTGCAGGTATTTAATCGGTGAGGGAATATTCAATAACAGTAATCGACGAGTTCCCTCCCACATGGCATTTTGCTGTTCAGATTCCGTTTCAAACAATTTAATACCAATACTGTCTTTCTCATCCACCAACGCAGGAAATGCTTTAACAGAATAACCACCACGTTTCTGCTCATAGCGTTCAGGCAGCTCACCAAAGCTCCAGATATGTAGCCCGCTTTGTTCGATACCATCATCTGCTACCGCCGAAAGTGTTTCCTGTACTTTATCTTTCAGTTTCAACTTCAATGCCGAAAGATCTTTTCCTTCCGCCAGGGTTTTATTTTTTTCACCAATAATGCGGAAAGTCATTTTCAAGTGGTCAGGAACCTGCTCCGGTTGCCATTCATCACGTGACACCGTCACACCTGTCATGCGACGAAGTTCTTTCTCAAGACTATCCAGCAAGGTCGCCTGTGGCTGCGTTACACGCTCCAAAAATGCCTGCGCATAATTAGGTGCGGGGACAAAATTACGCCGGGTTGGTTTCGGCAACGATTTAATCAATGCTACAACCAACTCACGACGAATTCCTGGAATTTGCCAGTCAAAACTTTCATCCCTGACCTGATTTAATACCGGTAACGGAATATGTACAGTGACACCATCCGCATCAGTTCCCGGTTCAAATTGATATGTTAAACGGAATTTCAAATTACCCTGATGCCAGTAATTCGGATAATCCAACGCACTGATTTTATTGGTATCGCCTTTAATCAACATGCTCTTTTCAAAATTGAGCAGTTCCGGCTGATCTTTACTTACCGTTTTCCACCAGCGATCGAAATGACGGGAAGAAACCACGTCTTTGCCAATTCGTTGATCGTAAAAACTAAATAAAGTCTCATCATCCACCATAATATCCCGGCGACGAGATTTATGTTCCAGCTCTTCAACTTCTTCACGTAACTTGAGATTAGCACGGAAGAATGAATGACGCGTCTGCCAATCCCCTTCCACCAGCGCATGGCGGATAAATAATTCACGGCACAGCATCGGATCAATCTGGCTGTAATTGACCAAACGACCAGTCACAATCGGTAAACCATATAATGTCACTTTTTCCGATGCCATGACCGCACCTTGAGATTTCTGCCAGTGCGGCTCACTATAGTGACGTTTGATTAAATGCGCCGCCAGAGGCTCTATCCATTCCGGTTCAATGCGCGCAGCAATACGCCCCCAAAGTCGACTGGTTTCTACCAATTCAGCGACCATCGCCCACTTAGGCGGTTTTTTAAATAATCCAGAGCCGGGAAATACAGAGAACCGGGCATTACGGGCACCAGTATATTCCTGTTTCTCCACATCTTTCTGACCTATGTGAGATAATAACCCTGTCAGTAACGCAACATGAATGCTGCGATAATCCGCTTCCTGACTATTGACTGGAATACCGATCTCTTTAACGACCTGCCGGAGCTGAGTGTAAACATCCTGCCACTCTCTGACCCGCAGATAATTCAGGTAATCCTGACGACAAAGTTTGCGAAATTGGGAACTGGAAAGTGCTTTTTGCTGTTCAACCAGAAAATCCCACAATTTTAGAAAAGCAATAAAGTCAGAGTCTTTATCAGCAAAACGACGATGTTTTTCATCCGAAGCCTGCTGTTTTTCCAGTGGCCTTTCCCGCGGATCCTGAATGGATAGTGCTGAAGTAATCACCATCACTTCCCGCACACAACCATGAGCTCTTGCTTCCAATACCATACGAGCTAGACGAGGATCGATAGGCAATTGTGCAAGCTGTCGTCCTATTTGTGTCAGCCGGTAAATCCCGCCAGATGAGGTTTCCGTATCAATGGCACCAAGTTCTTCCAACAAACGGACACCATCCTGGATATTGCGTTTATCCGGTGCTTCAACAAATGGAAAAGCACTGACATCACCTAAGCCAATCGACGTCATCTGCAAAATAACCGATGCCAGATTGGTACGCAAAATTTCAGGATCGGTAAACTCTGAGCGAGATAAGTAGTCTTCTTCTGAATAGAGTCGAATACAGATCCCATCAGAAACACGACCGCAGCGGCCTTTACGTTGATTCGCTGATGCTTGTGAAATTGGCTCTATTGGCAAACGTTGAACTTTAGTCCGATAGCTATAACGGCTAATACGTGCATACCCGGTATCGATGACATATTTAATTCCAGGAACAGTCAATGAGGTTTCTGCAACATTAGTTGCCAGTATAATGCGCCGCCCAACATGTGATTGGAAGATCCGGTTCTGCTCGCTATTGGACAGGCGGGCAAACAGCGGCAACACTTCAGTATGCGGAAAATTCTGTTTATTGAGTGCATCCGCAGTATCGCGGATTTCCCGTTCTCCACTCATAAAGACCAAAATATCACCAGAACTTTCCCGGCTTAACTCATTTACCGCATCAATAATAGCTTCCAACTGATCCCGATCACTGTCACTATCATCACCAGCCATCGGACGGTAACGGACTTCCACCGGATAAGTACGGCCTGACACTTCAATAACCGGAGCATTATTGAAATGGCGGGAGAATCGCTCAGGGTCGATAGTTGCGGAGGTAATAATGACTTTCAGATCAGGGCGTTTCGGCAATAACTGACGCAGATAACCTAATATAAAATCAATGTTCAGACTACGTTCATGTGCTTCATCGATAATCAGCGTATCGTATTGTAATAGCAAACGATCCTGCTGCAATTCGGCCAGCAAAATACCGTCAGTCATCAATTTGACCAACGTATTGTCGCTAACCTGATCATTAAAGCGAACTTTGTAACCCACTGTTGAACCCAGTGGTGTTTCCAGTTCGTCCGCAATACGGCTGGCAACCGAACGAGCCGCTAAACGACGGGGCTGAGTATGACCAATCAGCCCTTTAACTCCTCTGCCTAATTCAAGACATATTTTCGGGATCTGGGTGGTTTTACCGGAGCCTGTTTCCCCTGCAATAATGACAACCTGGTTATCCCTGATTACTTTATAAATATCGTTTTTCTTCTGGCTGACAGGCAGGTTTTCAGGGTATTTAATCGGAGGGCATGCAATTTGACGATTGGTAACTTTTTGTTTTGCCGTTGCAATATCCGCAGAAATAGATTGCGCTACAGCCTGTAAGGAGGCTTGATTTTTTATTTTTGCTGCTCCTTGCAGACGTTTTTTTAAACGGAACTGATCGCGCAACAGTGTGTGCTCAAGTTCAGCATATAATTCAGCAATGGGTGCTGTCAGAGGTGATTCCACTGTGATAAATCCTTGTGACATTCTTAATTGAATCGCGCTGTCTTTTTTCTTAACACCGCTTTTAGTTATGTTATTACATATTCGGCTGACAAATCTATTGTTCAATAATTTTGAACGCCAATCTCGAAATATTGAGCTATTGTCTGAATGATAACCTCACTAAAATAGCTAACACATAGAAACAATCGGCAATGTATTAGTGGCAATACATTAGTTACTGGTGTTATGAAGGAATTAAAAATGAGCAACGTATTGGTTCTAAAATCCAGCATTATGGCGCAAAATTCACAAAGCAACAAAATGGCTGACTCTTTTGTCAAAGCGTGGCAAGCCAATCATCCAAATAGTCATATTAGCACACGTGATCTGGCTGCAAATCCGGTTCCAGTATTGGATGGCGAATTAATTGGTGCGTTACGTCCAAATGGTACTGAGCTAACAGAGCGCCAGAAAGCAGCATTAGCCTTATCAGATGAACTAATCGCAGAATTAAAAGCGCATGATATTATTGTAATTACAGCCCCCATGTACAACTTCTCTATTCCAACTCAATTAAAAACCTATTTCGATTTGATTGCGCGTGCTGGTGTTACTTTCCGTTATACCGAAACAGGCCCGGAAGGTTTGCTACAAGGAAAACGTGTCATTGTGCTGAGTAGCCGTGGTGGTATTCATAAAAACAGCCCATCCGACTTGATAACCCCATACTTAAGTGTTTTCTTCGGATTTATTGGTATTACTGATGTGGAATTTGTGTTTACCGAAGGCCTGGCTATGGGTGAAGAGTTGGCAAATCAGGCACATCAGAATGCCCACGATGCGATAACTGAGATAGTCGAAAAAATAACACAAAAACAACCAGAAAAAATTGTTGCTTAATCAGGCTTAGCGCGTCAGACAAACCAATGGCGCGCTTATTTCTTCACCCAATTACCATTAATACCAAGCACAAACTCCCCGGCCTCTGCACGATTAACTAATTTTTCACCTGCTATTTTTGCCACCTGATCCGTTGTCATATTGTTCTGAGCGGCAATCTCAGCATATCTTTTTTCCCGCTCACTATTGATTTTTCTGACCACGGATAGTGCATCCTGAGAATGCTTGACCGCTGCCAGATAACCGCTAAATGTTTCTCCTACCAGACCTTGCTGTTTTGCTTCATTTAGCGTCATACCCATAGCAAAAGAGCTGAATAGCAGGCTTAACAAAAGTATTACTCCTGTTTTTTTCATATTCTAACTCCTTAGAATAAATCAGAGTTATTTTTGAGCATATCTTCAACTTGCCGATCAACTTTGATATGAATTTCATGCTCAATTTTGACATTCATATTGATATTGATAGGCTTATCTGGAGTTGCCACTTCCAACCTGACACATCCTGCCAAGCCTGAACAGATCAATACCATACCACTAATAACTATCGAAAATCTGAGTCCACTCTTTGTTATCATTTATCACTCCCGTTTTACATTAGCAGTTAACCCCGTCTGTTGACGAGGTTACAAGAATAAATGGAAACGACTTGTTTTTTTATTTCTCTTCAATGAATTCAACTGGAAAGTCGGATAGTCTTTCAAGATAGAAATAATAATATTTTCCATTAAAAACAATATCAGGAAATCCCTCAATGGACTTCCCATTCATCACACCAAGCAGGGTGTTATCATCAACTTTCCTGAAGTGATCAAAAATAGGTACACCATCATATACCATTGTTGCAGAACATTTTCCTCTAAACTCAACGTCCCAAAGAGATGCTTCACCTTTCATTAGATGATTGGAAAATAATTTCCCATCATCATTAAAACAAACCAGCGGAATTGCATCGAATTTGCTTTTAAACCATTTACCAAACCAATTTATTTTGATCAAGGATTCATGGCCCCAGTGGCCTGTGTTGAAGTCTCCACCCTTCCACTTGCTTAATATTTCATCAACCCGCGCTGCAGGGAGTGAATCAAAAAAATAAAGCAATTCGTTTTCATCTTCAATTTTTTCTCTGGAACGGAGTTCATCGAAAATCTGTTTGATGTTCATATTTAACCTCATGATTAAAAATGTATTAGCTGATCATAATAATCATTCCGTTGCTCATAAAATCAGGCGGTTCCATCAATTAAAGATCTCTAATATTCTCATCATCGGAGAGCAGGAGATGAAAGCACATCAAGTTACATTACGTCGCGGTAAGTCAGTCACGACTATAGATAAAGCCCAATTGCTTGATCTGCTAACTACATACCGAAATGTGTCATAACATGAAATATCTTCTCGGTTATTGATTTGTTCAATGACCGAGTGTTTGGTTTAGAGGTTTAATAAATGAATAATGTTAACTACCTACAAATATATTTTTTTCTAACCATTCTTCCAGATTACTGCCAAAGCGCAGACTGCGCCATAACTGGAATATATTCTCTTCATGGCGATAATTAAGTCTGACTTCTCGTTTTTTATCCACAACTGGATTGACCCCATTGATTTCTGATTGCAGTACCAAAATACCCAGATTATCAAGTGTCACATATGCCTTAGAACGACTAATTTCTAAATAACGCAACCAATCCATCGCCAAACCCGCAGTTAAGTCATTTTTCCCTATAGAATCAACCGTATCCTTGTCCAGCCTTAATGTTAGATCGCCATCATTGGCTACCCACCCTTGCTGAATAATCCACTGTTTATCATTTAATAGCACTGGCAATTCACCGCTAATTTTCCCTGACATGGCAAGTTGTTTAACTTTTAATACGTCGAATAATTTACTCACACTCAACTTGTTAAAGTTCAATACAGCGGCCTGTTTTTGGGGCAGTTGCAATTTATTTAACTTGAGTTTGCCATCCAACATATCAATATTCACATTAGACAAGGTCAGCGGCTGTATTTCAGTTGGAGGATAAAAACCTTGTAAATCCGCTGATACATTGCCCATATCAAACAACCCGTTAACAGACTTTATCCTGAGCTTAACAGATGATGTTACACCTAATTGCCAGATGTGTTCCTGTAAACGCCACGGTAACACAAAATCCACTCCATCAACGTTTCCATTCTTCAGCCACATACCCGCATTTTTTACTACCCAGTGCCCTCCGGCACGTAATCCTTGCCCTCTGACTACCGAAAATGCCGCTTGTGCATAGATATTCCCACCACGCACAGTGATCCCTAAATCAGCAGGGATCAAAGTTTGAAACGCCAGCAAAGATTGTCTCGGCCAACGCGCTTCTCCCCTTAATCTTGTACCATCCCAACGTCCATTAATGGGAATTGGCCCAATCCCCTTCCCGTGCAATTGACCGTTTAACATAAAATTATGGGGTGATTGGCCAGTCAAGGTTGCCCGGAATTCAACAGGAGGCAAAAAACCACCAGAACGAAAATCCGTTCTCAACGTCGAAAATTGCAGATCTCCCATCAATGCAGGTTTGGTGGCCGAACGTTCCCATACCAACGGTTTCATCAACTGTAAACGCGGAGCCTTCATCTGCACAAGGCCATAGTCGATAGTATCAAACCCTGTATTTAGTGCATTTACTGTTATCTGTGATTGTTTCCAGCTTCCTTTACCTGAAATATCCCATTTCGCCTTTAGTGGCGGTAAATCCCCATTTCCCCAATAGTGCCAATTCCAGTTTCCATTATCGGGTATAAAATCTTCGGCATAACCATCAAAATGCAGCCTGAAAGTTCCCCAATAACTCTCTTTTGCTGTGACTATCGCCTGTAAACGGCCAGTGAAACCATTACGGCTTAAATAAGCACCTGCCAAAGGTAAGCGGGCTTCCTTAACAGTAAAATTTTCACTGACTTTTCCCCAGATCCGGAATAGTGATCCGGGCTGGAATATAATTTTAGGTGTAGACAGTGAACCTGTAACAATTGCCGGTAACGACATCGTCATGATCATTTGCCCTCTGTTCATTTGCCCGGTTAACTGAAGAGGAATATGAGCATTCGTTAAGCTGATTGGTGTCGGTTTTATGGAAAGAACAACATTACCCTTACCAAATTTATTCTGAGTGAGCAGATTCATTCTCCCACTCACCTTCATACCATTGAATCCTTTCTCCCACTGTTCAAGGGTAAGATTCACTCCGCCGGATAATGGTTGGGACTCCGTTATCCAACGCCATTTACCATTGCGGATCACAAATTGAGATTGATTGAATGACCATGGTAATTCAGCCCATATCTGTGGTTCGTTTTTTTCATGTACGTTGAGTTGGGTAACTGTGAATTTTCCATTCTGGCCCTGCCATTCCAACGCTATCAGCAAAGGTTCAGAATACTGGCTGTCAGATAACTGAACTGCTATCCGATGTCCTTGAAGTGATGAGTCAAATTTGAGTTTTCCGGCAAATTCCTGCCATGGTGCAGGAACAAAATGATCAATGACCAATTTAATCGCCGGAATAGAAGACAATATTTCGTTAACAGATATGGATAGTGGCGCAGATTGTGTATTTGTCGCTGGTAATTGTGATAAACATGGGCCCTGACTATAAACTTCAGCAATATGTATATCCCAATAGCGCTCTGCGCCCTGCTCATTATGCGAGTATCCGGCAGACAAACCGGATATCCTGAGCAATTCACATTCTTGTATCTTCAACGATAACTGATTAATAAATAATATATTCTTTTCCAACTTTGGTTGAGTTAACGAAAGAGTCATCCCCTGTGGTAACCAATGACTGGCAATCAGTGGCAGCCAACGCGGAAGTGTGAACCAACCAATCAACACTGATAACACCAGCAGTATTATCATCACTGCGAACATTCTTAATATCCTGGTCATCTGTTCTTGAACTCTTCTTTTCAACCTGAACACAACTTCCTGTTATGATAGTCTCATATCAGACTAGTAAGTCAGTTTATTATACAGGTTAGGTATCATAGCTTAACAAGTGCTTTGTTCGAGTATAGCGAGAGATAGTGCTGAAAACCTATCTCAGCAGATGCCATTATTGCCAGCAGTTAACATTTATGTTTAGCAGAGATAAATAGTTAATACATAGCAAAGTGAATTCAACGAGTAGCTCGAATGAAATTAAGAATCACACAATCAATATATGGCGGAGATAATATTATGAAATTAGTCGTTTACAGTACAAAACAATACGATCGTAAACACTTTGAGTTACTCAACCAAAAACTTGGCCTTGATTACCATATTGAGTTCTTTGACTTTCCCCTCAGCCTACAAACCGCGAAAAATGCCGTCGGTGCAGATGCTGTTTGTATTTTCGTTAATGACGATGGTGGGCGCGAAGTCCTGGAAGAGCTGGCAGAAATGAACATTAAAATCCTGGCATTACGTTGTGCCGGTTTCAATAATGTCGATCTGGATGCTGCCAAAGAACTGGGTATTAACATTGTTCGTGTTCCGGCATATTCACCGGAATCCGTTGCCGAACATACCGTCGGGTTGATGCTATGTCTGAATAGACGTATCCACCGGGCTTATCAACGCACTCGGGATGCTAATTTCTCTCTCGAAGGGCTGACAGGCTTCAACATGTATCACCGCACCGCAGGTATTATCGGTACTGGAAAAATCGGCCTTGCAACCTTAAGGATCCTAAAAGGCTTTGGTATGCATTTATTGGCACATGACCCCTATCCAAATCAGGATGCATTAGACCTTGGTGTGAAATATGTGGATTTAGATACTTTGTATGCTGAATCTGATGTGATCTCACTACACTGTCCAATGACACCTGAAAACCATCACTTACTGGATGAAACAGCGTTCAGTAAAATGAAAGATGGTGTGATGATCATCAACACCAGCCGGGGTGCCTTAATTGATTCTATTGCCGCTATCAACGCATTAAAACAGCAAAAAATCGGGGCATTGGGGATGGATGTATATGAAAACGAGCGCGATTTATTCTTTGAAGATAAATCAAACGACGTTATTCAAGATGATATTTTTCGTCGTTTGTCTTCCTGCCATAATGTCTTGTTCACAGGCCATCAGGCATTTTTGACAGAAGAAGCATTAACCAGTATCAGTGAAACAACGTTACAAAATATCCAACAACTCACTTCAGGTGAATCTTGCCCGAATCTTGTTGGATGAAGTAATAAATATCAGGAGATCAAATGAACAGAGCGATTCTATTAGCGGTCGCCACCTTGCTACTTACAGCATGTCAATCTACAGGGGTCAGTGCCACAGGAAATATTACTGCTAAAGATTTACAACACCGTAATTTTGCTTTGGTTAGTGTAAATGGTGAGAATGTCTCCAATAAAGAAGATACAAAATTGTCCATTACGTTTGGTGATAAGATGTTTGTTTCCGGGACAATGTGTAACAACTTTATGGGGGTAGGAAAATTAAAGGATGATGTTTTAACAGTAAGCAAATTAAGCAGTTCTCAGATATTCTGTGTCAATGAAAAACTCAATAAATGGGATCAGGTTATGGTTGATATTCTGACCCAGGGTGCAAGAGTGAGTTTAAAAGACAAGCAATTAATGTTGATGAATAAAAGAAACAAGCTGGTTTATACTTTGAAGAAACCTGTTCAATAATCCAATTAATTAGAGCTATTTTACTTTTTGTTCTACATGCTTAGTCTAATCAAGATTACCCGGTATGCTGTCGGGTAATCTATTCTCTATGCCTTTCTAAGAGAAACCAGCTAATCCCTCATGTTCTTGAAATACGATTAGTTATATCTGGTGTTGGCTATTTTTATGACAATAGAATCCCAATTGTTAATGTTACAGCAACCCAAAATCCTAAAAACTTCATATAACACATCCAGTTACTGTTCATTTTTCTGACTCCCTTATTATCAAGTAACCCTTATTATCAAATAAATAGTAGCAGCAACACATAGACAACATCTTAATTATTTCATACTAAGATTTTACCAACCTTTTTCTATATATTTATTCAATGGTTCAAATACCATTCCATTATTTATTACTTGCGGAATAACCTGAAATGCAAGGAGCTTTATCCAAATAAATTTACTATTTAGGCCATCATGTTTTTATCTATCTGGGCAATTAATTTTCAGGGTGCTCCTTGTCAGGGTATAATGCTGCACTCCAGTTACTGTAAGTACAGACAAATACAGAGGGTTCTTTGCTTGAGTAAGACTTGGCAATGGATTTGATTTTTTCTGCCAGTTGAAGGGACCCTAACGAAGAATTGCCAACATAAGTTCCACTTGGAAGACGATGCCACTTTCCATTAGGGAAACGTATAGATCTACTGAAGTTATTTGCTGTCATTCTCTTATACAGCTTTTCATATCCTGTAGATCCCGTGCCATACAGTTCCACACGAATTAAATAACTTGCCATTTATCTTTCCTTGTCTTAACTGCCGAATAGACAAATTATCAGTTTTTCTTCACTGATAAAAGTGGGAAAAACGAGAAGAAAATCCGGCATTAATGACAATTTAAGCACTTGAGATATCCATTGATATAAAAAACAGTTTATATCAATGGATAAAATGGTTATTCAGGCCTGTTTAAAATATGATCTTCCCAGTCCACAACATCGGATTCACGCACAGCAATGTGCCTGACAGAAATACGCTCTGCGTGCATGGCTGACTTTGAACCACTGACTAACGGATGCCAGGGCAGAAGATTTTTTCCTTCTTCAATCAGACGGTAAGCGCACGTTTTCGGTAGCCATTCAAATGTCACCATATTTTCACGAGTCAATTTGATACAATCAGGTTCATAACTGAAACGATCTTCATAATTTTTGCATTGACAGGTTTTGATATTCAGTTGATTACAGGCGACATTAGTGAAATAAATTTCGTCAGTATCTTCATCCATTAACTTATGCAAACAGCACTGACCACAGCCATCACACAGTGTTTCCCACTCTTGATCAGTCATTTGTTCCAGGGTCTTCACCTGCCAGAAAGGTTGAGACATAATTTCTGTCATTCCTCATTACTAAATCACTCTGGTTGTTAAAACATGCTCATTAAGAGAGACGTTCAGAACATCACCAGATTTCAACTCCCCTACGCCTTCGGGTGTCCCCGTCAGGATAATGTCACCAGGGCGAAGAGTAAAAAATCGTGACATATAGCTAATCAATGGAATGATTGGCATTCGCATGTCACACGTATTGCCGTTTTGACGTAATTCACCATTTACTGCCAGAGAAAGCTGGATATTTTGTGGATCCTCAAAAGCATTAACAGGAATAAAGCCCGAAATCGGGCATGCACCATCAAATGCTTTACTCTTTTCCCAAGGCTGGCCTGACTGTTTAAATTCACGCTGTAAATCACGCAACGTCAGATCCAACGCGACAGCAAAACCTGCAATCGCCTGACTGACCCGCTCTTCGTTGGCATTTTTAAGTGTCGAACCGATTAAAACCGCCAATTCAACTTCATGGTGTACAGCACCCAGCTTCTCTGGAATTGATATGGGCTGACACAAATCACAAAGAGCTGTTTCAGGTTTTATGAATATCACCGGCTCTTCCATTATGTCTGAGCCCATCTCTTTGATATGTTTGTCATAATTACTACCGACACAAACGACCTTATTAGCAGGAAAATTCAGCAATACCCCTTGCCAGTCTTTATGCTGGTACATAGTCTTCTTCCTTAGCTGTTATCAACTAATTTTTCAAGATATGAAACTTAATCAGTAAGGTGATGAATTCTCTGTTCGATACCATCAGCCATCATACTAACACTGAGAGCAAAATAGTAAGAGCGATTCCAATGCATAATAGTACGGAAATTTTGTGTCACCCAAAACGCCCTCGGTTCAGCTCCGTCAGTGATTATAATCCAACCTTTTGTTTTATTAGGTAACTGTGCAAACTCAGGGAAAAAAACACCTAATGCTTGCCATTGTGAAATAGTTTTGCCCTGCTTTACTTTAATTCCTTCTAAAGTTTTATCGAAATTATCCGGTAATGAAACGGCATATCCCCACGGTAACCCTTCCCGCCATCCCTCTTTACGCAGATAATTAGCCGCAGAGGCAAAAACGTCTTCCTTATTGTTCCAGATATCAATTTTTCCATCACCATTGCCATCAGCAGCATAAGTCAAATAGGAAGTCGGCATGAACTGACTTTGTCCCATCGCACCTGCCCAGGAGCTTTTTAATGCCTGATCACCATCAATATATCTATTTTCTATGATATTAAGAGCCGCTATGAGTTGTTTTATAAAAAAAACTTCCCGACGACCTTCAAAGGCCAGTGTGGACAGTGCTGATACAATATCTTCCTTTCCCTGAATACGGCCAAAATCACTCTCCAACCCCCACAAAGCAACGATATAGGATTTTGGGATGTTATATTTACGACTGATCTTCTCTAATTCAGGGATATTTTTTTGATACTGCTCAACACCCTGCTTTATTTTCCATTCCGGCAGAACACGCTTTAGGTATTCATCCAGAGTCACTTTTTTCTCCGGCTGATTGCGATCCGATTTAATAACTCGTGGAATAAAATGAACATCGGCAAATGCACGCGTCAACGTCTTCTCACTGAAGCCTTGCTTTCGTGCCTGTTGCTTTAACAAAGCCACATAAGCAGGAAACTGAGACGGTTCACGGGAAGCAAGTGGGAATTGTTGATCCAACGCTTTGACCTGCATTTGTAATAAAACTGTTGACCCTGAATTCTGCAATATTTTTCCATCGGGTGAAGCACATCCAGTCAGTAATATTACACTCAATAAAGGTACATTGATGGTTAACTTCATGAACCTCTCCTCTTAATTCAGGATCAAGTCACTGCCAGTGACTCTTTTCATAGCCTGGTTGCAGCCAGATGTTCATTGATTAAATTTTCTACCGGAGGGGGAACCTGCAAATAAAATCCTTGCTCGTTCAATGCCACTTTCACTTTTTCAATATCCGCATTGGCTAATTTTTTTCTTTCTGCTAATGAGATCATCATAGAGAACTGTGGTTGACCAAAAGCTTTCAATAATGCTTCAGGAACGCGTGAAAAATCACCCTTTTTTTCAATGTAGAGATAAGTTTGTTCACGTTTTGGACTTCTGTAGATTACACAAATCATTGTCATAAACTCTTTTAAATTAACACTGCGACTTGCTTGAATAATTCAGTAACTATAACATGCTTATTATATTTAAGAATATCGTATCCTTGGGGCTGTTCCAGGGATCTTAACCTTGCTGAGTCTGAATATCGATGTCACAATCGCCAATTGAGCTAAAAGGCAGTAATTTTACGCTTTCGGTCGTTCATTTGCATGATGACCAGCCGGATATCATTCAAAAGGCCATACAAGAAAAAGTAGAGCAAGCGCCTGAATTCCTGAAAAATGCACCTGTCGTTATTAATATATCCCATCTGCCTGTAAGTGCAGATATTTTTGCTCTCCACCGGGTCATTGAGTCTACAGGATTGCGTGTTGTGGGTATCAGTGGTTGCCAGGATGAAGAACAACGGGAAATAGTGCTGAAATCCGGGCTTCCTTTATTAAAGGAAGGAAAAAGCCAGAAAGTTCCTAAAGAAGAAAATAAACCATCTGAACCTATTTTCAGAAAAACTCGTATAATTAATACGCCTGTCCGTTCAGGACAAAGAATTTATGCTCCAAATAGCGATCTTATTGTCACCAGCAATGTCAGCGCTGGTGCAGAATTAATCGCTGATGGAAATATTAATATATATGGTGTGCTACGTGGACGTGTATTAGCAGGCGCATCTGGTGATCAAGAAAGCCAGATTTTCTGCACTCATTTAAACGCTGAGCTAACCTCTATTGCAGGCCAATATTGGCTCAGTGAAGAAATTCCAGAAAATTTTGTCGGTAAAGCGGCAAAATTACGTCTGGTCAATAACGAATTAACTATTGAAACCTTAATCTAGCCCTTATAACAAGGAATCGCTTCATGGCACGCATTATTGTTGTTACATCTGGTAAAGGTGGAGTTGGCAAAACCACTTCAAGCGCGGCCATTGCTACCGGCCTCGCACAAAAAGGGAAAAAAACCGTAGTCATCGATTTTGATATTGGGCTGCGTAATCTCGATCTCATCATGGGATGTGAGCGTCGTGTGGTTTTTGACTTCGTCAACGTGATCCAAGGTGATGCCACGTTAAATCAAGCGCTTATAAAAGATAAGCGCACCGAAAATTTATATATTCTTCCTGCTTCTCAAACTCGGGATAAAGATGCCCTCACACGTGACGGTGTCGAAAAGATCCTGAATGAGTTAACTGAGCAAGGGTTCGAGTTTATTATCTGTGATTCACCAGCAGGTATTGAGAGTGGTGCATTAATGGCACTCTACTTTGCTGATGAAGCAATTATTACAACAAATCCAGAAGTTTCATCTGTACGCGACTCGGATCGAATTTTAGGTATTCTGGCCTCCAAATCACGTCGTGCTGAACGAGGTGAGGAACCTATTAAAGAGCATCTTTTGCTGACCCGCTATAACCCCGGTCGCGTGAACCGTGGTGATATGCTGAGTATGGAAGATGTCTTGGAAATTTTGTGCATCCCTTTACTTGGTGTTATTCCAGAAGATCAATCCGTTTTACGCTCTTCAAACCAGGGAGAACCTGTTATTCTGGATAAAGATTCTGATGCAGGTAAAGCATACGAAGATACTGTTTTACGTTTACTCGGTGAAGAACGGCCTTTCCGCTTCATTGAGGAAGAAAAAAAGGGTTTTTTGAAACGCCTGTTTGGAGGGTAACGCATGGCTTTGTTAGATTTCTTCCTGTCGAGAAAAAAGTCGACAGCCAATATTGCCAAGGAACGGCTGCAAATCATCGTGGCAGAGCGGCGCCGTGGTGATGCTGAGCCTGCCTATTTGCCCGAAATGAAACGCGATATTCTGGCGGTAATTTGTAAATATGTACAAATTGACCCGGAAATGCTTTCTGTACAGTTTGAGCAAAAAAATGATGACATCTCGGTACTGGAACTTAATGTAACATTACCGGAGGTTGAGGAATCGCCAAAATAACGCTATCAAATAGTGCTATTTAATTTATTGTCTTTTCTTTTTCATATTATTTACTATCAGTGAAGATGAAAACGACGCTGTTGCGAAAATAACGTGCCATAAAAATGGTACAGTAATACGTTTGCTTCCCTGCCTGTTTATTAGGCAGGGAAGCAGAGCCTCTATCTCTTAAAAGATATATATCTCAGAAGCTATGACATTGAATAATTTTCCAATATTTCAGCAATAGGCTCAGCCAGCCATTTACCACGCCAGCCCCTAATTAATTCAGGTTGCTGCTCCGGCGATTTCAATTTCCAATGCCAACAGAGCAGTTGATTAATTTGCCGACGAGAAGCTAACAATTCAGCATTAAAAGAATGAGATTCACTCACCTGAACAATCAGTGACTTAATTTCTTTAAACACTTTGCGATAGCCCGGATAATCTACCAGATTCATAATTTGAGCCGGACATTTTTCTTCTGGAATATCTCTGCTTTCTGCAACCATAGCCAGTAACCGGCGCCCATGACAACGGATTTCCTGTCCGCTTAAACCTAGAGCATCTAGCTCTCCCAGTGAGGTCGGCATATAACGGGCTACCTGCCATAAATTTTCTTCACGAATAACAAAATTAACAGCCAAATCTCGTTCACGGGCCTGATTCAAACGCCATGCAGCCAATTTTTTTAAGCAAGCCAATTGTCTTGGACGCAATTGCCAGGCGTTACTGATATCTTTGTAAGCACATTCCGGCATTAATACTTCTTTACGACGCTGGGCAATCAGAGCACTTTCATCTTTTGCCGCCCCCAAATACCCTAGCTGTTCTGTTTTCGCCATCAAAATATCAGCCAGCGGTAATAAGTAGTAAACATCTGCTGCCGCATATTCACACTGTTTTTCACTCAACGGACGAGCCAGCCAGTCAGTACGGGATTCACTTTTATCCAATTCCACATGCAGATATTCTGCAACCAGTGTTGCAAACCCACACGATAATGGATGACCCGTAAACGCGGCCAATACCTGAGTATCGATAATAGGTGCAGGCATACATTGAAAACTATTCCAGAAAACCTCTAAGTCTTCACTGCCAGCATGAATAAATTTTAATACATCCGGATCAGTCAATAATTCTCGCAAAGGTTGCCATTGCGAAATACCAAGGGGATCAATCAGAGAAAGTTGTTCACCATCAAACAGTTGTATCAAACCTAAGTGGGGATAATACGTCCTTGTGCGTACAAATTCTGTGTCCAGTGCAATTCTTGCATGTTGTTTTGCCCGATTGCAGATGGACTGCAACTGAGCATCGGAGGTAATCAACTGATAATTCAAAACATCATTCTCTTAGCCATTCATAGTATATGCACAACAACGCCGGTAAGAACCGGCGTTGTTGATGTGACAAGCAATTTAAAATATTTACCTTTTAAAAACCACTCTTCATGCTATTCACTTCGCGTTGCTTGCTTTCCTTAATTCTTCGTTGCGCAGTTCCTTACGAAGGATCTTACCAACATTCGACTTCGGCAGCTCATCGCGGAATTCAACAATTTTGGGTACTTTATACCCGGTCAGATAGCGACGGCAATGTGTCCTAAGTTCATCCTCTGTCAAACTGGGTTCCTTACGCACTACGAATACCTTGACGGATTCACCTGAGTTTTCGCTTGGAACACCTATTGCTGCCGACTCTAACACTTTAGGATGGGAAGAAACAATATCTTCCACTTCATTCGGATAGACATTAAAACCTGAAACCAGGATCATATCTTTTTTCCGATCAACAATATGTAAAAAGCCTTTTTCATCAATATTGGCAATATCCCCTGTTGCCAGCCAGCCGTCTTTTAACACCTCATCTGTTGCATCAGGACGATTCCAGTAACCTTCCATCACCTGAGGCCCACGCACCCACATCTCCCCCGACTCTCCCTGAAAGACTTCAATTCCTTCATCATCCACCAGCTTAATTTCCGTCGAAGGAACGGGGAAACCAATACTGCCACTATAGTGAGTCAAATTATAAGGATTACATGCAACCACAGGTGCACATTCAGTCAGTCCATAGCCTTCAAGCAGATGACAACCTGTCAGCTTTTCCCATTTATCGGCGACGGCACTCTGCACAGCCATACCACCACCCACAGCCATACGTAATGCAGAAAAGTCTATTTTTTGGAATTCAGGATTATTGAGCCACGCATTAAATAACGTGTTAACACCAGATAATGCTGTAAATTTATAGCGTGATAACTCTTTGATCGTTCCGTTCACATCTCGTGGGTTGGTAATCAGCAAATTTTGTCCGCCTAGCTCAATAAATAACAGGCAATTTATCGTAAGTGCAAAGATATGGTACAGCGGTAATGCCGTAACCACTAACTCCTGTCTGAGGCGTAATAAAGGGGAGAAGTTCGCTTTTATCTGTTCAAGGTTCGCCAACATATTCCGGTGGGTCAACATGGCACCTTTTGCCACGCCTGTTGTACCACCAGTATATTGCAGAAATGCCAAATCTTCGTTACTTAAATCCGGCTTGACATACTGCATGCGATAACCCTTGTGGATGACGCTGCGAAATGAAATGGCATCCGGTAAATGATATTTTGGAACCAGCCGCTTAATATATTTTACGACGAAATTTACAAGAGTCCCTTTTGGGCGAGATAATTGGTCTCCCATGCGTGTCAAAATGACATGTTTAACCGGAGTATTAAAAACTATCTTTTCTAAGGTATGTGCAAAATTAGAGACAAGAACTATGGCTGACGTACCACTATCAGTGAGCTGATGTTCCAGTTCACGCGGGGTATATAGAGGGTTGACATTAACAACCACCATTCCGGCACGTAAGACACCAAAAAGAGCAATAGGATATTGAAGCAAGTTTGGCATCATTAATGCCACACGATCCCCTTTTTTCAGTCCCAATCCATTCTGCAAGTAAGCCGCAAACGCGCGGCTACGTTCTTCCAGTTTACGGAAAGTGACTACTTCGCCCATATTAATAAATGCGACCTGATCGGCATAGCGTGCCACGGCATTTTCAAACATTTCAACTAATGATGAATAACGATCGGGATCGATTTCTGCCGGAACATCTGCCGGATAATGTTTTAGCCAGACTTTTTCCAAGTTGAGTACTCCTGAAATCTAATTGCTGTGCAACCATTGACCATGAAACAAAAACCAGACCTGTATATTTAACAAATTATTAACTCAGCTTACCAGTTTGAAAAGGAACATTGTTCAGGTTGGCGATACACGTCACTAATTTAATACTTCTTTATCGCTGCTAAAAAATAAGGCAGCCCATGCCGCCATATATTTTTGTTATTTATCAATCAGTTAATTATAAAATTAATATTTAGATGTCTAACCCCTTAATTATACACTGATTTAGCTATTTTTGACTAAAACTCACTTCATTATTCCAAATAGTTATAATAAAAATAATCCAATAAATGATAACTATTAAGGGGTATATTTACATACTACGAAGAATATTTGCGCAATACGACAAGTTGATATCATGTTTTCATGATCAAAAACGATTACATCTAGCTACAAAGAAGAGCACTATCTAACCAATTAAAACATGACAACTTTTATTACAAGAAACAAGTGTTATGAGAATAGAGAATATTTTTAACCAATAGAATCACCATAATAAATTATATTTTAATTCAAGGTATTTCGCATAAATGAACCAAGAGAATTATAATGAGTGAAAGAAAAACGATTCTGTTCTCCTGCTTTTTATTAGTCATGGTTTAATGACCGTAGATTTTTTCAATCCCTCTTTTACCTTTTATTTTAAAAGGACTCAGAACGTCACAAGAAGCTATTTATCCAGAGCAGTTACAGCATTTGGTGCGGCAAGTTTTACAATATATCTTTCCTTGGTATCGCTCTCCAGCGAGAAGTAAGTCACTCCTTAAGCAATAATATAAAAATGGCCTCATGATATTTTCAGGCACGAGACCATTTTTTCTTCAATTACTTAATTTAAGCCATTATTCAGTCAAAATCTTTCATATGAGATAGCAAAATTGGAGTATTTCCACCCCAACCCATAAAATAGGGGTTACCATAACCCCAGATATTACCTGTGGAGGGGGCTAAGGAAATACGCTGAACCTCATTCCAAAGTTTAAACCCATTAACATTCATCAAAACATAATCATACGGGCTATCCCCGACTTTTCCTTTCTCCAGCCCCGTAATCAATCCAACAACTGTAACATAATGATCCTGAAAATCACTCGGTTCTAAAAAAGAATTCACGTAAGCATAAAGCCGCCCAAGAGAAGGATTATCAATAAGTGGAGCTGCATCACTTGCCAATGGCAGTGTAGAGATTTCCAATCGTGTGCGTCCCTTCTCATTTAAGACGCTCAATACTTTTCCGCCGAATCTCCCTTCATGCCCTATGTATGAATCCGGCATTTTTTTGACATCAAGTAAGTTTTCTACAGGATTGTTAGTCGTTCCTTTTATTGAGTCAGGAACTGATACACAACCTGTAAGTATCACGGCTCCTATAAATGCAATTAATTGCAGTATGAATCGATAGTGTGTTCCATTGAGCATAAACCCCTCCAATACAGGAAAATCAGCCTGTTTTATATCTTCATCTCATGGACATCGTTTTCTGCCACAAGTTGCATTAACTTCTGTAACTTTCATAATGTCGTCTTTCTCAAATTACTTAAAAATGTATTACCTGAAAATGTTAACGACCTGGTAATTTTTTCCATGTTACCTCATTACGCAAATAAACAGGCTCCGCCGACTCAACAGCTATCGTTTCCCCTGCCTCCCACATCTGAACCGCCAACGGCAGCATATCTTCTGCATGAGGTAAGGTTATGCCACTTGATACCAGAGTTAAGTGACTATCCAATAATTGTGGGTAAGCCTCCCAACCCGTTCCAGCTATCGCCCACTCTCCTGTTAAGGAGTGCATAATGGACTGCACCTGTTCAGGCTTCAAAACTGCCTCTGTCTCATTCCCCAACCATTTGCCTTGTTCATTACGGGTATATTGTGCCCAGTAAACTTCACCCATACGAGCATCAATAGCAACCAATACATTAGGTGCATTTTTCAGACGAAATGCCCCCTGAGCCATCGTTTTCAGAGAAGAAATACCAATCATTGGTAATTCAGCCCCCAATGCCAGCCCCTGAGCAATCCCGACGCCAATGCGCACACCCGTAAAACTCCCCGGTCCCTGACCAAATGCCAGCGCATCCAGTTGTTGTAATTTTATATCGTTCTTGGACAATATTGTTTCTACCATAGGCAGAATACGTTGAGTGTGTTCCCGTGGGGAAATTTCAAACAGTGCCTCAATGCGGCCATCATTCCAAAATGCAACAGAACAAGCTTCGGTTGCTGTATCAATAGCTAAAATCCGTATGGACATGCCTTAACTCCGGCAAGAATAGAATGCGAGATAAGGGATTATACTATCATACCCCCAAAGATTTTACTCTGACTCTGATTGACGGGACTTAAGAAATGCCACGGCTTTCGACAAATCTCGTGTACGGGGAGATAAAGGCAGACTGTTGAGAAAAACTTCACCATACGGGCGCATTACCAATCGGTTATCGCAAATAACCACCACACCATAATCATCAACATCACGGATCAAACGACCAACACCCTGCTTCAGGCTGAGTACCGCATCAGGGATCTGAATTTCATTAAAAGCATCACCGCCCTTAAATTGACAATCTTCAATCCGCGCTTTAAGCAGTGGATCATCCGGTGCTGTAAAGGGTAATTTATCGATAATGACACAAGATAAAGCATCACCCCGCACATCTACCCCCTCCCAGAAACTGCCGGTCGCCACAAGCAAAGCATTACCCGCAGCAAGAAACTGAGATAATAATTGCCCCTTACTGGTTTCACCTTGTACTAATACTGGTAAGGTCATGTTTGCCCGGAACTCTTCTGCCAGACAACGCATCATTTGGTGGGAAGTACACAGGAAAAAACAACGTCCTTTATTGCTTTCGATTAATGGTTTTAGCATACGAGCCAACAATTTTGCTCCACCATGCTGATTAGGTAGTGGCAAATGGCGAGGAACACACAATAACATTTGGCGTTGATAGTCAAATGGACTGGGCAGGAGTAATGTCTGAGCCTGTTCTAATCCCAAACGTGCGGTGAAATGTTCAAGCTGCTCATTAACCGATAATGTTGCCGATGTGAAAACCCAACAACCAGTTTGTTCACGGATCATTTCACTGAATTTGTCGGATACGGACAAAGGCGTTAATGCTAATAAAAAATGCCGTCCATAGCTTTCAAACCAATAACTATAATTGGGTTCATCAACATTAATCAGCCTTTTCAGACGATTACGGTAGATTGTTGCCCGTTCAAAGACAGCATCCAGCATCGTTGAACGTCCCAAAGAGAGTTTCATTACGTCATAACAGAGCTCCAGTGCATCATCCAATCGCACCAATGCACGCTTTATATCCTGTTGTTGCAATGCTTCACGGAAATTACCCCGATAACTATTTTCTCCGAGTGATAAACGAAAATCCTGTGTACTTTGACTCAGACGATCTGCACTTTTTTGTAATTGAGCCTGATCCCTGACTTCAGTACGGTAAGCTATGATGATATCCCGTGATAAGTCCAGCAATTGGCGACTACTCAACTGCTGACCAAAGTATTGACTGGCAATATCAGGGATTTGATGGGCCTCATCAAAAATCATCACTTCTGCCCGTGGAATTAACTCACCAAACCCAGTATCTTTGACGACCGCATCCGCCATAAACAGATGATGGTTGACGATAACAATATCTGCCTCCATCGCTCTGCGGCGGGCTTTCAGAACGAAACACTCCTGATAACTTGGACAATCCCGGCCAAGACAATTGTCGTTAGTACTTGTTACCAACGCCCAGACAGCGCTGTCTTCGGCAATCTGATGACAATTGCTGGTATCTCCATCTTCAGTTTGAGATGACCAGCTTTTCAGCTTAATCACTTCTGACAGCATTTCAGGCTCAAGCTGAGATCCACCAATTGATTGTTGTTCAAGACGCTCAAGACATAAGTAATTTGAACGTCCTTTTAATAACGCCGAATGACCAGAATATTTCAACGCATCAGCGATAGTGGGTAAATCACGATTATAGAGCTGATCCTGTAATGCCTTGGAGCCTGTGGAAATAATCACTTTCTTGCCCGAACGCAATGCAGGCACCAGATAAGCAAAAGTTTTTCCCGTTCCAGTCCCCGCTTCTACCACTAATTGCTGTTGCTTTTGAATTGCTGCTGTAATGGCAGAAGACATTTCCCGCTGGGCATCACGGGGTTTGAAGCCTTGTATGGCTTTGGCAAGTACGCCATTTTTCGCAAAATCGTCTGACACAGATCGTCTCTTTTAATAAAATGAGGCAGAATTATGCCAAGACTGAATAGCAATAACCAGCCAATTCAGCATTAAAACTGTATAAATTAACAGGAGATTTAATGACTATTGAACGCATTGATCCGGATACCCGCTGGTCAGAAGCTGTTATCCACAATGACACCATTTATTATACTAGTGTGCCAGAAAATCTGGATGGAGACATTATTGAGCAAACTGCCGACACGCTAGCTGCAATTGATATCATGTTACAGCGTTTGGGTTCTGATAAGAGTAAAATCATTGATGCAACGATTTTTCTGGCAGACAAAGCCGATTTTAATGGGATGAATGCAGCCTGGGATGCCTGGGTAATTGCAGGCAGTGCCCCTGTACGCTGTACTGTTCAGGCTGAACTAATGAATCCAAAATACAAGGTGGAAATCAAAATCATCGCAGCCCTTTAAGCGGCCATATTTGGTTTATGGCATTGAAAAAGATCTGCTTATTCAATGCCATTTTGTAAAGATGGATTTAATTTATGCCATTTTGATCATAATCATACCGATCAACAATAACACAATTCCCCCCCAACCTTTAAAATTCAGACGTTGATTAAACATGATCCAGCCTGCCGCAACTGTGGCAATAATTCCGAACGCTCCCCAAAGTGCATACGCGATAGAAAGTTCAATACCTTTTACTGCTTGTGCCAATGCACTAAATGCGCCTAAAACTGCCACCAGCGATAAAACTCCAACCCAGAAGCGTTGAAAGCCATTGGAAATTTTCAATAAAATATTTGCCACAATTTCCAGAAAAACAGCCAAGATTAAGAAAGCAGCATGCCACCATTCAAAATGTGCCGACATATTATGCCTCCTTTTCTTTCATTTGTGGTTTTGGTGCCTTTTTAGCCCCGGCTTTAATCAGTGCTATTCCGACTATCAGTAGCGATAATCCTCCCACTTTCATGGGCGAGAGTGATTCGTCGAACCACATCACACTAAAGGCCGTAATAAAAAGAATACCGATCCCTTCCCATAAGGCATAGGCCACACCTAAAGCGACCTTTTTAACCGCAATTGCCAATAGAATATAAGACGTTGTGATCATGGTGTACATCACGATCATACCGGTAAAAACACCCGAAACACTGGCATGCTTCATGGACAACGTACCAATGACTTCTGTCACAATCGCTAATGCAAGAAATATCCAATAAATCATTTTTTCTCCTGAACATACCTTATATAAGTATGCCAAGACATCAAACCATTAATGCCAATAAAATCATCTAAGAACGCGATATCAAACAGCGCTTGATAGTTTGATGTCTTGGCAAGAAATTAATTGACTAATAGTTAACTGATATATAGTCAGAAATTAGAATTTTCCGGAGGAAACCGGATAACAGGAGAAACACCCTAAAGTGCACCGCACCAATAGTGTTCACTGGATAAGATTGCAGAGAGAAATAAGACGTGGGTATTACTTTGGATTTTAGTACTACGTTGAATTTTGACGCTTTTGGCGTTATTCATGATATTTTATTCTTTCATCACACGATAATCACTGTGTGATATACTACGAACCCTCATATAGGTGGTGTAATTAGTTGTGCCATATATCTAACATATACGTAATTGGCAAGCAAGTTTTTTTAAGCTAAACAACTAAACTGTTTCAGTTGGCTGAAACAGTTTGCGAGGCAAGACTTTCCACTACATTAAATTAAATCACCAAGCAATTAATAACACATGTTAATTATTTTAAAATAATTAGTTTCGAGAAGTCAAAAAAGAGTAGACCAAGATAGGATCTGACCGTGAATACGGTCAGATAATATAATAGTAAAAATACAATGTATTATTCGAATTCGTTCCATGAACGCCCATCGCGCGTGATCATAGCAATGGAAGCAACTGGCCCCCAGGTTCCTGCCTGATAAGGTTTTGGTGGTTCATTATCCGCTGCCCAAGCATCCATGATGGAATCAACCCATTTCCAGGCTTCTTCCACTTCATCCCTACGGACGAACAGCGCCTGAATACCGCGCATTGCTTCCAATAGCAAGCGTTCATAAGCATCGGCAAGATGGGTTTGATTGAATGTTTCAGAAAAACTCAAATCAAGTTTTGTCGTCTGCAAGCGATGTTTGTGCTCCAGCCCCGGCGCTTTATTCAGTACTTCAATATCAATACCTTCATCTGGCTGCAAACGGATCGTTAGTTTATTCTGCGGTAGTTGTTGGTAGGATTCAGCAAACAGATTCAATGGCGGCTTTTTGAAATAAACCACAACTTCAGAGCATTTTGCCGGTAAACGCTTACCTGTTCTCAGATAGAAAGGAACCCCTGACCAACGCCAGTCATCAATATCAACCCGAACTGAGACAAATGTTTCAGTTTTACTGGCCTTATTGGCACCCTCTTCTTCCAAATAACCCGACACTTTCTTGCCATGCACGAAACCAGCGGTATATTGCCCACGAACAGTTTTTTCCCGTACGTTGGTTTGATCAATCCGGCGTAATGAACGCAGTACCTTAACTTTTTCATCACGAATGCGATCTGCGGACAAATCAGACGGAGGTGACATAGCAATCATAGTCAAGATTTGCAGCAAATGATTCTGGATCATGTCACGCATCTGACCGGCCTGATCAAAATAACCCCAGCGCCCTTCGATACCTACCTCTTCGGCAACGGTGATTTGCACATGGTCTATCGTGCGATGATCCCAATTATTAACAAACAGAGAATTAGCAAAACGTAACGCCAGCAAGTTCAATACCGTTTCTTTACCTAAGTAGTGGTCAATCCGGTAGATCTGATTTTCATTAAAATACTTTGCTACTTCATCATTAATGGCACAGGAAGAGGCGAGATCTGTACCCAGTGGTTTTTCCATCACAACACGATTGGGTTCTTGATTCAATCCCGCAGCCCCCAATCCATGACATACTGCACCAAATGTACTGGGCGGCATAGCAAAGTAATGAATAGCCGGCAATTTATCCTGATTGAGAATTTTCGCCAGCCGGGTGAAATGTTCTGTTTCATTAACATCCAAATTGCAAAATTCCAGACGTGAACTGAGTTTCTTCCACAATTCCGCATCCAGTTTTTCGGACATAAATGTTGTTAACGCTTCCTCAACCACCTTTTTATAGGCTTTTTTATCCCAGTCAGCGCGACCGACCCCGATAATTCGGGTATCCGGATGGATATAACCCGCTTTTTCCAACTGGTAAAGGGAAGGCATCAATTTCCGGCGTGCTAAGTCTCCTTTCGCCCCAAAAATCACCAAATCACAAGCCTGAGCTGTAGACGTCACCGCCATGTTGCATCTCCTCAATTACGGGATATTGTAATTTTTTTACAGAACTCGCAGGTAATGTACTCTTTTGATTATATGCAGTAAACATCTCATTCTTCGATTATGATGACTTGCATAGATCTCATTTCCCTATTTTCTGTGTAAAAATTTTTATATTTCATATTGTATTATGAATGATATTTGTATCGGAAAGCGGCAATTAATTGAAAATTTACAACGTATAGGAAGTAATCTTACCAAGTTGAAAGTTAGATGTTTGTCATATTTTCATGAAAAATATCAAGTTATTCACTTTTCCCTCTGCCAGCTTTCAGTAACAAGTAGTATATTTTCACGAAAATTACATAGATTTCTCCTGTTAATGAAATCGTTAAAACCGAGGTTGAACTGCGTCTTATGAATACACTAGAACAGCTCCAAAATAGTCTTGATATTTTGAGTAAGTCTGAAAAAAAGGTTGCGCAGGTCATTCTTGATTCACCACATACTGCCATCCACTCCAGCATTGCCACTCTGGCAAAAATGGCGAATGTCAGTGAACCCACGGTTAATCGCTTTTGTCACCGCCTGAATACTAAAGGCTTTCCTGATTTTAAATTACATCTGGCACAAAGTCTGGCGAATGGCACACCTTATGTGAATCGCAATGTGGAAGAAAGTGACAGCGTCACATCTTATACCAATAAAATTTTTGAATCGGTAATGGCTAATCTGGAAACAGTTAAAAGTAATCTAGATATCACAGCCATTAACCGAGCCGTTGACTTACTGACACAGGCAAGAAAACTCTCTTTTTTTGGTTTAGGGGCATCTGCTGCTGTAGCACATGACGCCATGAACAAATTTTTCCGCTTTAATATCCCTGTCAGCTATTTTGATGATATCGTTATGCAGCGGATGAGCTGTATCAACAGTACTGAAGGTGACGTTGTTGTACTTATTTCCCATACAGGCCGTACTAAAAATCTGGTAGACCTTGCCAGACTGGCTCGTAAAAATGACGCAACTGTCATCGCCATCACTTCAACAGGCTCACTACTGGCACAAGAAGCCAGCCTCTCTATTCTGTTAGATGTTCCCGAAGATACTGATATTTATATGCCGATGGTTTCCCGAATTGCTCAACTTACCATCATTGATGTGCTGGCAACGGGTTTTACATTACGCCGAGGCTCAAAATTCCGAGATAACTTGAAGAAAGTCAAAGAAGCACTACGAGATTCGCGATTTGATAAGCATGACTAAGGCAGGAAAATAGACTGTGTTTTTGTTCACTATTTATCAACTCTCCAGCCTGATAGCATAATGGAAAGTTTATCCCCGTCAGTATCATTTATATTGTGGGGTTGATAATCAAAAAAGTTGCATGGTTATCTCACGGTAACCAAAAATCCATACTTCACAGGTAACGGAGTTAATACATGTCCAGACGGCTCAGAAGAACTAAAATCGTTACTACACTTGGCCCTGCTACAGATCGTGACAACAACTTAGAGAAAGTGATCAATGCGGGAGCCAATGTTGTCCGCCTTAATTTTTCTCATGGCACAGCAGAAGATCATGTCCAGCGCGCAAATAGAGTGCGGGAAATTGCAGCTCGTTTAGGTTGCCACGTAGCTATCCTTGGTGATCTCCAGGGGCCCAAAATACGAATTTCTACCTTTAAAGAAGGAAAAATATTTCTGAATGTCGGAGATAAGTTCCTGCTTGATGCTAATCTGAGCAAAGGAGAAGGGGATAAAGAAAAAGTCGGAATTGATTATAAAGGATTACCATCCGATGTGACGCCCGGTAATATCCTGTTACTGGATGATGGCCGGGTTCAATTAAAAGTCCTGAATGTTCAGGGAATGAAAGTTTTTACAGAAGTTACTGTGGGTGGCCCTCTTTCCAATAATAAAGGCATCAATAAACAGGGTGGTGGTTTATCCGCCGAAGCACTGACAGAAAAAGATAAAGCAGATATCCTCACTGCCGCAAAAATTGGGGTTGATTATCTTGCTGTTTCTTTCCCTCGTTCTGCTGAAGATCTGAATTATGCCCGACGCCTGGCACGTGATGCCGGTTGCGAAACACAAATTGTTGCCAAAGTTGAGCGCGCTGAGGCTGTCAGCAACGATGAAATCATTGACGAAATCATTCTGGCATCAGATGTTGTCATGGTAGCTCGTGGCGATTTAGGGGTTGAAATTGGTGATCCTGAGTTAGTCGGTGTTCAGAAAAAACTGATTCGTCGTGCCCGTCAACTGAATCGTGTCGTAATCACAGCAACCCAGATGATGGAATCCATGATCACTAACCCGATGCCAACACGCGCAGAAGTTATGGACGTCGCCAATGCTGTACTTGATGGTACTGATGCGGTGATGCTGTCTGCGGAAACGGCTTCTGGTCAATATCCGGCAGAGACTGTCGCAGCCATGGCTCAAGTCTGCCTGGGAGCAGAAAAAATGCCGGGGATCAATGTATCCAAACACCGTATGGATATTACATTCGACAGCATTGAAGAAGCTATTTCGATGTCTGCCATGTATGCAGCCAATCACCTAAAAGGCGTCAAAGCGATTATTGCCATGACCGAATCAGGCCGTACAGCACGCATGATGTCTCGTATCAGTTCCGGCTTACCTATTTTCTCCATGTCACGCCATGAATCCACCCTGAATCGCACAGCATTATACCGTGGGGTTACTCCGGTTTATTGTAGCGACCACATTGATGGTATCGCCGCAGCAAGTGAAGCTGTCAGCCGCCTGCGTGATAGAGGTTATTTATCTTCCGGGGATTTGGTGCTGGTTACTCAAGGGGATCAAATGGGAACTATTGGCAGCACCAATACCTGCCGGGTGCTTGAAGTAGAATAAAAAAGTGAATTAAATAGTTAAGAAAATTATTCTGCGCGCTACTTTCAGAAGCGCGCAGAATGTATTAATTTTGTTCAGCTACCAGAATTGCCTGTGTATCTGGCTCCAGCGCTTCGAACACATGCTCCTGATCTGCCGGATAGCAGATGTAATCACCTTCATTTAATTCTTCTGGTGCTGCTGTTGGCCCGACGAATGCCCGGCCTTTAGTAATGATAATATGCTCCACCGAACCCAGTGGATGTGGTTTAGAAATACGATCTGCTCCCGGCTGAGTCATCAACAAATAAATGTCACGACGCGCCCCCGGTGGGCAAGTTGCCAGTAAAACTACCTGATAGTTCGCCTGCTCTGCTGTTATTTTAGTGCCCTCACCACGTCTGATCACCTGCGTTTTATTACTTTGTGGCTCCAGCAAACGGGCAAAAGGAATATTCAACGCTACACACAATGCCCAGAGTGTTTCAAGACTGGGGTTCCCGTTACCTGCTTCCAATTGTGACAACGTAGATTTTGCAATATCTGCACGCCGGGCAACCTCTGCCAGAGAAAGGCCAATGCGTGCACGCTCACGAGCTAAACTCTTCGCTATTATGCTGATTGGCTTTGTCATATTATGGCTCCAATGTTCATTAAAACGAACAATATGTTCGTCTTGATTTGCATTTTCATTTTGTTCATTATAATGAAATTTAGTTCGGTATGGGAAAAATAGATGTTCACTCACCATTTCTTCTCCTGTTTGAAAGGGGACATTAAAAAAGCGATATTTCTAGTTTGTCTGGCTGTAGGTGTGGTTGGTGTTTCTTACGGTTCATTGGCTACTGCTTATGGTTTTCCGTTATGGGTTCCTATTGCCTTATCTATATTAGTGCTGGCAGGAGCATCCGAATTTATGTTTATTGGTATTGTTGCCAGCGGTGGTAATCCAATTGCAGCGGCCGCAGCGGGTTTATTGGTGAATGCCCGCCATTTACCCTTTGGGGTGGCTGTGCGCGAATTAGTCGGAAATCGCATGGCAAAGTTCTTAGGCTGCCATATTATGAACGATGAAAGTGTGGTATTCGGAATGTCACAAGCAACTCCCGAACAACGTAAGGCCGCATACTGGTTATGTGGTATCGGTGTCGCCATATTCTGGCCACTCGGTACTCTAATTGGCAGTACCGTTGGCAAATTTATGCCTGCGCCAGAGACTATCGGTCTGGACGCTGTTTTCCCGACAATTTTACTGGCAATGGTGATCCCTTCATTCAAAAATAAAACCTCGCTTATTCGCGCTTCTAGTGGCGCGGCAATTTCGCTCTCTGCCACACCTTTTGCACCCGTGGGGTTACCGGTATTACTGTCACTACTGGGTTTACTGGCGAGGAAAAAATAATGGCAAACTATGTCCTGATTATTATTGGCATTGCGATTCTGTCGCTAGGTACTTATTTAATGCGCTTCGGTGGGGCGAAACTGGGGAACAGGCTTGCATTATCTGAACGTTCTCAGGCCCTTCTTTCCGATGCTGCAACCACGTTGTTGTTCTCTGTAGCACTTGCTGCCACTTTCTACGAAGGTGAACATTTTGCTGGTATGGCACGCGTAATAGGCGTTGCTATTGCAATATTTCTTGCCTGGAAAAAAGTACCACTGATTGTAGTGATTCTGGCAGCCGCACTCATAACGGCACTACTACGCTATATGGGAATAAACTAAAAAGTGGATGTGCATGAAGCAGATGCAAAAATTCAGGGGCAATACACTGCCCCTTTCAATGACCAGATCAGAGATCATTCCTTTTATAAGGCTCAATATCCCCTTCTTTCCGTGTCTTGAGTAGTTTCAATATCCAGGTATATTGTTCAGGGTTAGGCTTTACCAATTCTTCCAACTCCTGATTCATACGACGGGCAATATAAGCATCATTCTGTCCTGCGATATCATCCATAGGTGGGCGAATATAAATATCCAACTGGTGAGTTTCACAATTATAAACCGGGAACAGAGGAACAATGGCAGCCTTACAAACTTTCATCAAACGACCGACAGCAGGCAACGTTGCTTTATAAGTCGCGAAAAAATCAACGAACTCGCTGTGCTCTTCGCCATGATCTTGATCAGGCAGATAATACCCCCAGAATCCCTGACGTACTGATGCAATAAAAGGCTTTATTCCCGCATCACGAGAATGAAGACGTCCACCAAAATGGTAGCGAGCCTTGTTCCACAGATAATCTGCTACCAAATTGCTCTGATGATGAAACATGGCTGATACTGTCTGTCCACGAGCGGCCAATAACATAGCAGGCATATCCACCGCCCAACCATGCGGAACCATAAAAATCACATTCTTACCCTGCTCTTTTAAAGCGTGAATGATCTCCTCACCATGCCACTGAGTTCGCTTAAGCGTAGACTCTGCACCTCTCAAATAAAGTTCCGCCAGCATGACAAAAGATTGTGGTGCGGTGGCAAACATCTTATCGATCAATATTTCACGCTGCCGTTCCGACAGTTCAGGAAAACAATACAGGAGATTAATTTTCGCTCTTCGCCGGGCACTTTTTGCCTTTCTGCCTGCCCAGATACCCATTCTGGCCAGAAAGGGATCACGCCATTTAACCGGGATATAAGCCAACCCCGCTAATATCCCTACACCAGCCCAAAGCCCCCAATAACGAGGATGCAAATAAGATAAATGAAACGTTGGGATGTAACCCAATTTACTATCTGTATCTTTCTCTTTATTCATGAGCTAACTCTGATGGTTCCAACATAGACTTCCAATACCCGCTTTCAATATATTTTTTCCTAATATATTTGTTCCCAATTATGTTCTTTTTCAGCAAAAATAACATAAAGCGGATGATACCAATCATCCGCTTTATGTGTTAGTAACCTGAACGCTTTAATTCAACGACAGTTTCGGTTTAACCTCTTTAACCATCGCAATATATTCCGAACGTTCTTTACCACTTAATCCGCCCGAACGCGGCAGTTTTGCAGTAAGTGGATTAACGGGTTGCTGATTATCCCAAAACTCAAAGTGTAAGTGAGGACCCGTTGAACGACCCGTATTACCTGATAAACCGATACGTTCCCCACGCTTCACTTTCTGACCAGGTCTCACCAACAGTTTTCTCATATGCATATATCGGGTTGTATATTGACGACCATGCCTAATAGCAACGAAGTTACCTGCGGCACCATCAAACTTGGCAACAATAACTTCTCCGTCACCAACAGCCAGAACAGGCGTTCCTACAGGCATAGCAAAATCAACCCCTTTATGGGCTGTAACCCGTCCTGTAACAGGATTTAAGCGACGAGGATTAAAAGGAGAAGATACCCTGAATTGTTTTGTTGTTGGAAAACGTAAAAATCCCCGTTCCAAACCTGATGCATTACTATCGTAGAAGCGACCATCTTCTGCACGGAACGCGTAATAATCATTACCGCCACTTTGCAAACGAACACCCAACAGTTGGCTCTGTTCACTTTTCCCATCGAGCATTTCACGGGACATCAATACAGAAAACCGATCACCTTTACGTAATCGACGGAAATCTATCTGCCATTGTAATGCTTTGGTCACTTCCCTGATTTCACTACTGGTTAAACCCGCCGATAAAGCACTACCCGTGAAACTGCCATCCACAGCACCGGCAATGACATTATTAATCCATTCTCCCTTCTGATATTCCTTTGTCTCTTTGAAAACATCACCCTCACGGGTATAAATGCGCGTTTCACGACGCGATACTCCCCAAGTTAACGTTTTCAGACTGCCATTATCGTCAATAGTCCATGATAATGACTGACCAATACTTAAATCACGCAGGGCCTTATTTTGATTTGCCAACAAAGCGACATCAGCCGAATCTATACCAAACTGGTTTAAAATAGAACTTAAAGTATCACCACGAGAAACAACATACTGGTGGGGAATATTTGCCGTTGTATCAGCGCCACTCTCCTCATCCCTAATTCCCTCATCCGAGAATTGTTCATTACCATCATCTATCGTGTCATCTGTCGCATCAGAGATACTATTACTATCGGGAGTTGTGAGGATAATGTTCCCCGTTCTTTCCATTCTTTCTTCTTGTTCGTGATAAACAACCGGCCGCCACACAGCTATAGCCAAAGTAACCAAAGTCAGAGAACCAAGCATAATCTTGTGTGGTTTAGGCAGGTTGTTATATACCAGAACGATAGTTTTAACTATCTGCTGCACTAATAAAATTCCTTATTATTCTAATTCAGGCAGCCAAGGTATTGCTCCGACAGTTGAGTTATAAATTTCATGTAACTGTCTTTATTCAATACGATGCCACTTCCCAATGGGTCAAGTGTTCCAATACGCACATTAGTACCTTTTGCTACGGCATGAATGACGGCTGGCCTGAATTGAGGTTCAGCAAAAATACACTTTGCTTTTTGCTCAACCAATTGTGTTCGTATGTAATGTAGTCTTTGCGCACCAGGTTGTATTTCAGGGTTCACAGTAAAAACACCCAATGGTGACAACTGATAGTGTGTTTCAAAGTAACCATAAGCGTCATGAAAAACGAAATATCCCTGTCCTAGCACGGGTTTCAGAATATGGGTAATATTCTTGTTAGTTTGTACAAGCTGTCCATTGAATTTACGTAGGTTTACTTCTAGTTGTTGTTTCTGTTGAGGATACAGCTCAACAAGCCGGGAATATATCGCCTGAGCGGCTTTCTCCGCAATTTCTGGTGATAGCCAAATATGCATATTATATTGGCCGTGGTGGTGATGTTCGTGATCGGTTTCATGTTTATGCTGATTCGATTCATTTGAATCATGTTCACCTTCGCTATTTTTCAGTAATAGAGGTTTAATAGTAGGTAAATCCGCCAATTCCAATTGTTTATTCTGTGCAATTTTTTCTATTGGCTTTGCTAAAAATATTTCCATATCTGGGCCAATCCAGACAACCAAATCCGCCTGATTAAGTTTGCGGATATCTGAAGGTCTCAAAGCGTAATCATGTGGAGAAGCTCCATCAGGTAAAAGCACCTGAGTATCTGTTACACCGTCAGCAATCGCGGCAGCAATAAAACCTAATGGTCGTATAGATGTGACGACATCTGCCTGAACAGAGTAATTAATGCCCATTGTTAATACAGTAACCAATACTACCTGACGAAAAAATGTATGCGCGTATTTTTGTGGTTTGTGTAACATAATATGAATATTCCATGCATTGAATCTAAAAATGTTATATTATAACATTCCAATGATTCTGCAAGACACTTTTAACATGTCTGTTATGTAACATGTCAACTATGATTACCCTAAAAAACATTACGGTTAAATTTGGTAGCCGCAAGGTATTAAACAATATCTCTTTCAACCTTACACAAGGTAAGATCTTAACGTTAATCGGCCCCAATGGAGCAGGTAAATCAACGTTAGTACGCATCGTTCTGGGTTTAATTCGCCCAACTTCCGGTACTATTGAACACAACCATACGTTAAGGATAGGATATGTCCCGCAAAAACTTAATCTTGATCCCACCTTACCTTTGACCGTTAAACGTTTCATGATGCTAAAACCGGGGGTAAAATCAGCAGATATCATCCCTGTTTTGGAACGAGTCAACGCTACACATTTATTGCAATACCCCATGCAGAAGCTATCGGGTGGAGAAACCCAACGGGTTTTACTTGCCAGAGCATTACTCAATCATCCTCAACTTCTGGTTCTTGACGAACCGACACAGGGTGTGGATGTGAATGGTCAGTTAGCACTTTATGATTTAATCAATCAAATCAGAACAGAACTTAATTGCGCTGTCCTTATGGTATCTCATGACCTGCACTTAGTGATGGCGAAAACAGACGAGGTTTTATGCCTTAATCAACACATTTGCTGTTCGGGTACTCCTGAAGTGGTATCCATGCATCCAGAATTTATTGCAATGTTTGGTCGTCATGGTGCAGAACAACTGGCAGTTTATCGCCATCATCACAATCATCATCATGATCTAAGAGGAAAAATCATTTTGAAAAAGGGTGGAGAGCCACGTTAATGATCGAACTACTACTTCCGGGTTGGCTGGCCGGAATTTTATTGGCAATTGCCGCAGGGCCTCTTGGATCTTTTGTCGTTTGGCGCAAAATGTCCTATTTTGGCGATACATTGGCACATGCATCATTGCTCGGTGTAGCATTCGGATTTTTATTAAGTATTAATCCATTTTATGCTGTTATTGCTGTTACGCTAATATTGGCCGTTGTTTTAGTCTGGCTGGAAAAACGCCCACAACTCGCTGTTGATACCCTGCTAGGGATCATGGCCCATAGCGCCTTGTCATTAGGCTTAGTGGTTGTCAGCTTTATGACCAGTATTCGGGTTGATCTGATGGCTTATCTATTCGGTGATTTACTCTCTGTGACTTATGAAGATCTCTGGATGATTTCAGCAGGTGTTACAACTGTTGCAGGGTTATTAATATGGCAATGGCGGGCTTTACTGTCGATGACGGTCAGTCAGGATCTGGCTTTCGTGGATGGCATTAAAATTCAACGGCTGCGAGTACTGTTGATGCTGGTGACAGCTCTGACTATTGGGCTGGCAATGAAATTTGTCGGTGCACTGATTATCACCTCTCTGTTAATTATTCCCGCCGCTACCGCCCGCCGTTTCGCCCGTACACCTGAACAAATGGCAATTTTCGCCATTGGTATAGGTATACTCTCTGTTACTGGCGGACTGACTTTATCCGCATTTTATAACACACCAGCAGGGCCTTCTGTTGTCCTTTGTGCTGCCGTGTTATTTGCATTGAGTTTAACGTGTAAAGCAAGAAGTTAATCATTCAAGTTAATAGAAAAATCTCGATTCTCTGATTAGATAAACACGAGGGTTATGATCTTAATGATGATGACCCTTTTTCTTTAAGACCAAATTTCAAGATAAAAAATAAATTTTATGCCACTCTAACATCACAAATATGTAATCCAATGAATCCATAAAGCAAATATTCAACACTAAGCCAATACTGATAATGACTAAACCTCTATTCGACAATGAGCCATGTAATTTTTGGTAATTGTAAAATTAATTTCAGGCAAAAGAGATTTCCCTTTCAAGGAAGTCTCTAAACCCGCACTATAAAAACAATATCAGTGAGTTAAATATGATAGATCTCATCTTTATGCATTAATGTCTTCATTTTCTTCATCTTTTGGAATTACCTTGTGAATATTGACATCAAGGTCAATATGTGAGTATATAAATATATTCACCAATATTTTCTATCACTGTTTACACCCAAGTCCTGAAATATATCCACTAATTGAATAGAATATAAGAGGAAGATCTATTTAAGGAGTTTATTATGAGTGATGAAGACGATGAAATGTCATTTGAAGAGCTATTTGATATTCTTCTATCAAATAAGCTTAATATGACAAAACCAGAAAATTTACTTCCAGTACAGAAAAATAAATTATTGCAGCGCCCTGCCAAGCCTGAAGCACTTTATTATCTGGAAAAAACTGAAAAATATTTTCTAATAAATTATATAACTAAAAAGCCCAAATTGGCTGATGGGCGATACATTTTTATCATTTCCGCTGACGATCCTCATACCATATGCTGTGCACGAAATGCGCGAGATCCTGATTACCATTGGCATGATGTAGTTGATGGACATACGTCGATAGGCTACAGAAAGCCAGTACGTTATGCGGGAACCTTATTATTTCGTCAAGGTGATTTGATAATCTGGTCAAATTCTAGTGGACATTACCGACCTTCTTTAGAGCTGAGGTACATGCTGACTCCTTATGTTAGACGTTTACTGCCTGATGAAAAATTTAGCCACACATTATTCGCTAAACATTAAATTAATATTGTTCTTTTGCTACCTCTCAGCAAAATTGGCAATCCTAATAGTTCATTATTCAACCCGAGACTTCTGCCTACAAAGGTCTTGCTGATATTCCATCACCCGTATGCGTTGGGTACGCAGTGGCTGTGCCAGAGCATTAAAAGAAAGAATGCTGAAAATAATAACGCTCAGTGTTTTTTTCATGTTTTTCTCTTTGATTGTGTGTGCAAATAAAAAACCCCGCAATCGCGAGGCTTGATAAGTCAAAAAACTGTGTGACATTACCATCACTTTCTCGTCACGGTAGCATGATTTTTGCCTATACGTTAGTTATTTTTCAAGTAATTTTTACTCGCTTTCTTTGCTTAAACCAAAGTGTCGATAGGCATGATTGGTTGCAATACGGCCTCGAGGTGTGCGCTGAATGAAACCTTGCTGAATTAAAAACGGCTCCAAAACATCCTCTATAGTTTCCCGCTCTTCACCAATTGCTGCCGCAAGGTTATCCAAGCCAACCGGCCCACCCATAAATTTATCAATAATGGCAACCAGTAATTTACGATCGAGGTAATCAAAGCCCGCTGAATCCACATTCAGCATATCAAGGGCTTTCGCAGCAATGTCGCCGTTAACGGAACCATCACCTTTTACCTGAGCAAAATCACGTACCCGGCGCAGTAAACGGTTTGTAATACGGGGCGTTCCACGAGAGCGCATCGCAATTTGTCTTGCTCCGTCATCTGAAATGCTCAACCCTATATAACGAGCACTGCGGGAAACGATGCTTTGTAAGTCATCTACATTATAAAATTCAAGGCGTTGTACAATACCAAACCGATCGCGCAAGGGAGAAGTCAAAGATCCTGCACGGGTTGTTGCCCCGACTAAAGTAAACGGAGGCAGATCAATTTTGATTGAACGAGCGGCAGGACCTTCCCCAATCATGATATCCAGTTGATAATCCTCCATTGCCGGATAGAGAATTTCTTCTACAACCGGAGACAACCGATGGATTTCATCAATAAACAGAACATCATGAGGTTCAAGGTTTGTCAGCATGGCGGCGAGATCGCCAGCTTTTTCTAATACTGGCCCTGAAGTTGTGCGGAGATTAACCCCCATTTCGTTGGCAACAATATTTGCCAGCGTGGTTTTACCCAATCCAGGCGGACCGAAAATCAGCAGATGATCCAGCGCGTCCCCCCGTTGCCGCGCAGCCTGAATAAAGATCTCCATCTGTTCACAAACATGAGGTTGACCAACATATTCAGACAGCAATTTGGGCCTGATAGCACGATCAATAGCTTCATCATCTTGCAGAACTTCTGCTGAGACCAAACGGTCAGCTTCAATCATCACTTAACTCCTGCAATTACAGAGCCGCACGAAGCGCTTCTCGGATAAGCGTTTCACAATCTGTACCCGGTTTAGCAACTTTGCTAACCATCCGGCTGGCTTCCTGCGGCTTATATCCCAATGAAACTAATGCGGCCGCTGCTTCTGCTTCAATATCAGCATCAGAATTAACCGCTTGAGTTGCCGCTGGTAAATTAATGTCACTATTTTGGTTAAACAGATCGCCCTTAAGCCCTTTAAAGCGGTCTTTCATTTCTACCACTAACCTTTCCGCTGTTTTTTTACCGACTCCGGGCAGCTTAACCAGAGAAGTAATGGCTTCCTGCTCAATGGCTGTCACGAATTGTTGGGCAGACATGCCAGAAAGGATCGCCAGTGCCAGTTTCGGCCCGACGCCATTGACTTTAATCAGTTCGCGGAAAAGTGCACGCTCTTGCTTATCATTAAAACCATATAATAATTGAGCATCTTCACGCACAATAAATTGAGTAAATAAAATAGCTTCTTGGCCAATTTCAGGTAGTTCATAGAAACAGGTCATTGGCATATGAACTTCATAACCGACACCATTCGTTTCTAATAAAACCAATGGTGGCTGTTTTTCCAATACAGTTCCTCTCAAACGCCCTATCACTACTTACCCCCTGAAAATAAAATAAATGATTTGATACAGCTTATAGCATAAAAAAAACTGGACGTATATCCAGGCAAAATTATTTCAGACGCCCTCGCGTCAAATTTAATCGTGGATTACCTACACGGAGTAAATTTTGGCTCAGATGACAATGTGTAATTGCAATCGCTAAGGCATCTGCCGCATCAGCCTGTGGATTAGCTGATAGTTTCAGCATCGAACGTACCATATGCTGAACCTGGCTCTTATCTGCTGCACCAGTCCCAACAACCGTCTGTTTAACTTGACGCGCCGCATACTCAAATACAGGAATAGACTCATTAACCGCAGCCACAATCGCTACACCACGAGCCTGTCCCAGTTTCAAAGCGGAGTCTGCATTTTTTGCCATAAAAACTTGCTCTATTGCAAAAGCATCAGGTTGGAACTGGGTAATAATTTCGGTAATACCTGCATAGATCCGCTGCAAACGGCCAGGAAGATCATCAACTTTTGTTCGAATACAACCACTACCAAGATAAATAAGTTGTCGTCCCTGCTGGCGGATAACACCATACCCTGTCACTCTGGAACCAGGGTCAATACCAAGAATAACCGCCATATCTATTTATTCACCTGTAGTATGGAATAAAAAAATGGAATAAAAAAAGTGGAACAAAAAAACATGGAATAAAACGTTAGAGAAAGTGCCCTGACACGAGGTGCACTTTCTCTACGCTGTGAATCCTGATGTTGATTACAGCAGAGCTGCAACTTCATCAGAGATTTCACCATTATGGTAAACCTCTTGAACGTCGTCAGAATCTTCAAGCATATCAATCAGACGAAGCAATTTAGGCGCAGTTTCCGCATCCAGTTCCGCTTTGGTAGATGGGATCATAGAAACTTCAGCAGAATCCGCTTTGAAACCTGCTGCATCCAGCACATCTTTAACATCACCAAAAGTCTCTGGTGTAGTGTAGACGTCGATCGCACCATCATCATAAGTTTCAACATCATCAGCACCTGCTTCCAAAGCCGCTTCCATTACAGCATCTTCATCCAGGCCCGGTGCATAAGAAATCACGCCCTTTTTGGTGAACAGATAAGCAACAGAGCCATCAGTACCCAGGTTACCTCCCGTTTTGGTAAATGCGTGACGAACATCAGAAACTGTACGGTTGCGGTTATCGCTCAGGCACTCGACCATTACAGCAGTCCCCCCCGGTCCATAACCTTCATAAATGATAGTTTCCATATTATCTGACTCATCATTACCAACCCCACGGGCAATGGCGCGGTTTAAAGTATCACGAGTCATGTTGTTGGACAGTGCCTTATCGATTGCAGCACGAAGACGTGGGTTAGAAGCAGGATCACCTCCGCCCAAACGTGCAGCGGTTACCAATTCGCGGATAATTTTGGTGAAAATTTTACCGCGTTTTGCATCCTGCGCAGCTTTACGATGTTTCGTATTGGCCCACTTACTATGACCTGCCATGAAAATATCTCCGATAAAACGTTTATTACCCTACACATCCCAATCTGCTTGCTTTGTTCACTGCAAATTGAAATCCATCAGGCTTGATAGACTAAATAACAAATTCTTCAATTGCCTGCCGATTGCTCCATGACTTAGTCAACTTAGCAGCCTCTTTCGCGACCAGCCATTGATAAGTCAGGTGTTCTGTCAGCAAAATTTCACGCTCTTCAGGTAACGCTAACAAAAACCAATGTTCTTTGTTTCGCGTCACACCGGGAGCATATCGATAACGTAAATGTGAAAAAATCTCATAATAAAGACAGCGCTGACAATCTATCAGTTCAAAATCCGCTCTGGCAATATCAATACCGATCTCTTCCTGTACTTCACGCAATGCTGCCTGATAAGGCGTTTCGTCCTCTTCCAAACTACCAGTAACAGATTGCCAGAAATCAGGATCGTCCCGCCTTTGTAACATTAGCACCCTTTTGCTGTCGGCAGCATAGATAACAACCAGTACAGATTCAGGGCGCTTATAGTTCATTATTCGCTCTCTTTTTTAGTCACTGAAATGGCTAACTCTTCCAGTGCCGCCGGATTGGCGTAGCTTGGTGCTTCAGTCATCAAACATGCTGCCGCTGTTGTTTTCGGGAATGCGATAACATCACGGATATTATCAGTATCCGTCAATAACATAACGAGGCGATCCAGACCAAAAGCCAGCCCGGCATGAGGAGGAGTACCGTATTTCAGTGCATTCAGAAGGAAACCAAATTTTTCCTGCTGTTCTTCTTCATTGATACCCAGAATGCGGAATACCGCCTGCTGCATGTCATTACGATGGATACGGACAGAGCCGCCACCCACTTCATAACCATTGATAACCATATCATAAGCATTGGCGATGGCAGATTCCGGTTTGCTTTCCAGAGCTTCGGCTGACATATCACGTGGAGAAGTAAATGGATGATGCATTGCAGCCAACCCACCTTCCCCGTCGTCTTCAAACATCGGGAAGTCAACGACCCAAAGTGGTTTCCAGCTTGCCAGATCAGTCAGATTCAGATCACGGCCTAATTTCAAACGCAGTGCACCCATTGCATCAGTGACCCTATTTTTCTGACCTGCGCCGAAGAACAGAATATCGCCATTCTGTGCATTAGTGCGGGACAACAGACCCTCAACCACTTCTGCAGACAAAAACTTAGCAATCGGGCTTTGGACACCTTCCAGACCTGCTGCACGATTGTTGACTTTCATCCATGCCAACCCTTTCGCACCATAGATGCCAACAAATTTACCGTATTCGTCAATTTGCTTACGGCTCAGTTCAGCACCACCCGGTACACAAATTGTTGCTACGCGCCCTTTTGAATCGTTTGCAGGTTCTGCGAAAACGGAAAATTCCACTTCTTTGACCAGATCAGCTACATCAACTAATTCCAGCGGGTTACGCAGATCCGGTTTATCAGAACCAAAGCGACGCATAGCTTCAGCAAACGTCATGATTGGGAACGTTCCTAAATCGACACTACGGACTTCCAGCCATAACTCACGGATCATTCTTTCCATGATTTCACGAACCTGCTCAGAAGTCATAAATGAGGTTTCGACGTCAATCTGAGTAAATTCAGGCTGACGATCTGCACGCAGGTCTTCATCACGGAAACATTTTACAATCTGATAATAACGGTCAAAACCGGACATCATCAGTAATTGTTTAAATAACTGTGGAGACTGAGGCAATGCATAAAATTTGCCTTTATGAACACGGCTTGGTACTAGATAATCCCGCGCACCTTCTGGTGTTGCTTTAGTCAGCATTGGTGTTTCCACATCCAGAAAACCAGCATCATCCATAAAACGACGAACAAAGCTGGTAATTTTTGCACGGGATTTTAAGCGTTGTGACATTTCAGGACGACGCAGATCAAGGTAACGATATTTCAGACGCTGTTCTTCACTGTTATTTTGATTGCTGTCCAGTGGCAATGGTTCTGAACGGTTGAAAATTTCAAGGCTTTCAGCGAAGACTTCAATTTCTCCTGTCGCCATATCTTTATTGATCTGGCTGTCAGGACGGGCACGTACAGTCCCCGTAATTTGAATACAAAACTCATTACGCAGTTCAGAAGCCTGAGCAAATGCGTCTTTTTTATCCGGATCAAAGAATACCTGAACGATACCTTCGCGATCTCGCATATCAATAAAAATCAGGCCACCCAAATCACGACGACGGTTTACCCAACCACAAAGAGTCACTTTTTGGCCTTCATGGGCCCGGCTCAACTGCCCACAATAATTAGTACGCATACAATATCCTTTTACTCAGCTCGTTATGCATTCTGCTGCGGAAATTTTGGCATTGTTCTTTTAGGAAGAATTGTCAAAAAAGAGGTCATTATACTGGAAATTCCATCCAGAGATAAGGCTATAACACGGTTCCTGCCAAGACAATTTTTTCTATCGGATAAATCAAATAGGATTTATCATTAAGTATTATGATTTATAGCGACAGTTTTACTTTTGAGGTTTATCATCAGTTAGCCGTTTTTGGTTAGGCAATGGAGTTATAAATGGTTAGCTCACTTTATATCGTATTGGGCGCATTACTGGTAATTAAACTGTCTTTTGATGTGATTAAATTAAGAACACAGTATCGGGTTACATATGGTGATGGTGGTTTTTACGAATTACAGACAGCCATTCGCATTCATGGTAATGCTGTTGAATATATCCCTATTTCTCTACTTTTATTATTGATAATGGAGATGAATGGCGCAGCAGTATGGATGCTGCATATCTGTGGCATATTGTTACTTGCAGGCAGGTTATTACACTACTATGGCTTGTACCATCGTGAGTTCCGCTGGCGGCGAATGGGCATGGGAGCAACATTTATGTCAATGATAATAATGATTGTGGCTAATATATACTATTTGCCCTGGGAACAGATATTTTCTCCTTATTCGTAATTCGTCACCTATATTTAACTGACAAAGAAGCCAATTATTGATTCGAATTGGCATCTTTTTAGCTGCTTAAAAGGTTCTGTTGGATTAGCACTTTCTGCCTTTTCTTGCATTCTGTTAGAATAGCCAATTCTTAATTGTTTCCAAAACCAATGTTGTTATGTCAAATCAAGATCCTCACAATCAACGGGACAGTCTGTTATCTACTCCAATCGCTAAATTAGGAGACTGGAGTTTCGACGAACGTGTCGCCGAAGTCTTTCCAGACATGGTGAAACGTTCCATTCCTGGTTACTCAAATATCATTTCTATGATTGGTATGCTGGCAAGCCGCTTTGTGACTCCGGGCAGCCAGATTTACGATCTCGGTTGTTCTCTCGGTGCAGCAACCTTATCCATTCGCCGCAATATCAATGCTGATGGCTGCCGCATTATCGCTATTGATAATTCACCCGCCATGATCGAACGCTGTCGCCGTCATATTGACGCTTTCAAAGCAAAAACTCCCGTTGAGGTGATCGAGCAGGATATTCTTGATACCGACATTCAAAACGCGTCAATGGTGGTACTAAATTTCACATTACAATTCCTTCATCCAGAGGATCGCCAGAAAATATTAAACAAAATCCATGCCGGGATGAAACCCGGTGGTGTTTTGGTACTGTCTGAAAAATTCAATTTTGAAGATCAGAATATTGGTGAATTATTATTCAACATGCACCACGACTTCAAACGAGCCAATGGTTATAGCGAACTAGAAATCAGTCAAAAACGTAGCATGCTGGAAAATGTCATGCGGACAGATTCTATTGAAACCCACAAAACTCGCCTGAAAAAATCTGGTTTTCAACATACAGAAGTGTGGTTCCAGTGTTTCAATTTCGGCTCACTATTAGCTATAAAAGGAGCTGAATAATGATCGATTTCGGTAACTTTTATCAGCTAATTGCTAAAAACCATCTGAGCCATTGGCTAAATTACCTGCCCGCCCAATTAAGTGACTGGCAGAAAACATCATTGCATGGTCAGTTTGGTTCGTGGATAAAAATTCTGGAAAATTTGCCTGTTATCAAACCCACTCATGTTGACCTGAAAAATGGGGTTATTACTACACATGAACCCGATCTATCAGAAGGGGAAAAAACGCGTATCCACAATATCCTGAAACTTCTGATGCCATGGCGCAAAGGGCCTTTTTCATTTTACGGTATTGAAATTAATACCGAATGGCGTTCTGACTGGAAATGGGATCGTGTTCTGCCTCATATTTCTTCTTTAGAAGGTAAAACTGTACTTGATGTCGGTTGTGGTAGCGGTTATCACATGTGGCGCATGGTAGGTGAAGGCGCTGAATTAGCGGTAGGTATCGATCCTACCCAACTTTTCCTTTGCCAATTTGAAGCAGTCAGAAAACTATTGGGTAATGACCAACGTGCGCATCTTCTTCCACTAGGTATTGAACAATTACCTGAGCTGAAAGCTTTCGATACCGTATTCTCTATGGGGGTACTTTACCATCGCCGCTCTCCCCTTGATCATCTGTGGCAACTAAAAAATCAACTGGTTTCTGGTGGTGAACTGGTACTGGAAAGTTTGGTGATCGACGGTGATGAAAACCACTGCCTCATTCCAGGTGAGCGTTACGCGCAAATGCGAAATGTTTACTTTATTCCTTCAGCTAAGATGTTAAAAACATGGCTAGAAAAATGTGGTTTTGTTGATGTCAGAATTGTTGATCATGCAATTACAACAATCGATGAACAACGCCGAACAGCGTGGATGAAAACAGAATCTTTGGCAGATTTCCTTGATCCATCAGATCAAAGTAAAACAATAGAAGGATACCCAGCACCATTGCGTGCTGTTCTCATTGCCCGCAAGCCTTAATCCTGCAAAAAATATATAAATAACATATTGATGTGTGAATTGCCCCATTATGGCAGTTCACACTTTCAATCAATATTCAGATGCGACTAGTTGTTCAGATAATACTAATTGCTTAGATACTACTCATTGTTTAGATACTACCCTAGTAAAGCCAATCATAGCGGGACTAGCGATCGATCAAACTCATCACACCCTTCATGGATTCCACTAATTCAGGATCGACACTGTAATGAGAATATTCCCCCATTTCACTATTTTCGGAGCTCATACTCACCCCCGCCTTACGGTAATTCATCTTAGAAGATACAATTTTGCCTGCTGAGCTATGAACCTCCGTCACCCCAATCTCTAAAAACTTACTGATATTACTGGCCCGGACACCCGCTCCTGGCATAATGCTTGGCCCACGGCTCGCTTGCGATAACTCTTTTAACAAATGTAAACCCAGTTCAGCACTATTTTGCTGACCAGATGTCAAGATACGCTTTACTCCAAGATCGGTAAGTCTTTCCAATGCGTTGAGAGGGTCACAACACATATCAAAAGCACGGTGAAAAGTGACAGCCATATTCCCTGCTAATGCCATGAGTTGCCTCATACGCAACATATCAACCTTTCCTTCTTCGTCCAAGACGCCGAAGGAAACACCGGGAAACCCCATGTCACGAACAAGGGAAACATCATTTTTCATGGCCTCAAAATCAAGTTTATCGTAACAGAAATCTCCACCTCTGGGCCGAACAATTGGATGAACAGGAATAGATAAACATTGTAACGACTGTTGTAATGCGCCTGCACTGGGTGTTAAGCCACCTTCTAACGGGCCTGCACTCAGTTCAATTCGATCAGCCCCTGCTTCTTGTGCAATCAGAGCACAATTTATGCTATAACAGCAAATTTCTAGCTTTAACATTAAAAGCCCCTTGAATATCAATCTGCCTACACGTCATAAATAGATCCGAAATATTTCATTACCGAATTTATTAACTATGACAACTATATTTTTAAAATGGCATGTCAGAAATCACAAGATCAGAGTTTTTTACTGAAATAACACAATAAAAAGTCACTTTTGCCAAGCACTCCGCATTTCTGTCAATACTTCTTGATAGAAAGAGAATAATACTTGATCGAGATTACATTCTCATTTAAGGACAGTTTCACTTTAAATTATTTATCTTGGCAAAGGTCGACCAACACATTTACCTCAACTATCCCGACGAAGAATCCACCGAAAGAAAGTTGAAAAACAAAAAGTAACCCTGCCAACACAGGCTGGCAGTAGCATGCAGGGTGTTGAATATGGTATAAACCCGGTTATTTTCTCATAACCCACACGCTTGAAAATACTGCATTATAGAAATGTGTGATTTTCAGCGCGTAACTTAAGGTAACACTGTGAATATACAGGCTATTCTTTCAGAAAAAATCAGTAATGCGCTGATTGCAGCTGGTGCTCCAACCGATAGTGAAGCTCACGTTCGCCAATCTGCAAAGGCACAATTTGGTGACTATCAGGCAAATGGTGTCATGGCGGCGGCTAAAAAAGTAGGTATGCCTCCCCGACAACTAGCAGAAAAAGTCGTCAATTTGCTGGATCTGCAAGGAATTGCCAGCAAAATCGAAATCGCTGGCCCCGGTTTTATCAACATTTTTCTTGATAAAGAGTGGGTTGCCACAAATACAGAAAACGCGCTGAAAGCTGAAAAACTGGGTATTTCTCCTGTAGAGCCACAAACTATCGTTATCGATTATTCTGCTCCTAATGTTGCTAAACAGATGCACATTGGTCATATCCGCTCTACTATCATTGGCGATGCTGCCGCACGTACTCTTGAATTCCTCGGCCATAAAGTTATTCGCGCCAACCATCTTGGTGATTGGGGAACCCAATTCGGGATGCTGATCGCTTACCTGGAAAAAGTACAGAATGAAAATGCCAGCGATATGGCATTGGCTGATCTGGAAGAGTTCTACCGCGCCGCCAAGAAAAACTATGATGAAGATGAAGAATTTGCCGTTCGTGCTCGTAACTATGTAGTGAAACTGCAAGGCGGTGACGAATATTGTCGCAACATGTGGCGTAAGTTGGTTGAGATAACCATGTCACAAAATCAGGCAACCTATAATCGTCTGAATGTCACTCTGACAGAAAAAGATGTTATGGGTGAAAGCCTGTATAACAACATGCTGCCGGGGATCGTTACTGATCTGAAACAACGAGGCATTGCTGTTGAAAGTGATGGCGCGACTGTGGTTTACCTTGATGAATTCAAGAATAAAGAAGGTGAACCAATGGGGGTTATCATCCAGAAGAAAGATGGTGGTTATCTTTATACCACTACAGATATTGCCTGTGCCAAATACCGCCATGAAGTGCTGAATGCTGATCGGGTTCTCTACTATATTGATTCACGTCAGCATCAACATCTGATGCAAGCCTGGTCAATCGTACGTAAAGCTGGCTACGTCCCTGATTCCATGTCACTGGAACACCATATGTTCGGCATGATGCTAGGTAAAGATGGAAAACCATTCAAAACCCGTGCAGGTGGTACAGTGAAATTGTCTGATTTACTGGATGAAGCCATTGAACGTGCGGGTGTGCTTATCCGTGAGAAAAACCCGGATATGCCAGAAGATGAACTGAAAAAAGTCGTCGAAGCAGTAGGCATTGGCGCAGTGAAATACGCCGATCTTTCCAAGAGTCGCACCACAGACTATGTATTTGATTGGGATAATATGCTGGCCTTTGATGGCAACACTGCGCCTTATATGCAATATGCTTATACCCGCGTCTCTTCTATCTTCAAACGCGCTGAAATCGATGAAAGTAGCCTGACATTACCAGTCGTTCTGAACGAAGAGCGTGAACAAGTATTAGCTACCCGTCTGTTACAGTTTGAAGAAACTATCACTACTGTAGCCCGTGAAGGGACACCGCATGTGATGTGTGCTTATCTGTATGATCTGGCAGGCTTGTTCTCCGGTTTCTATGAACATTGCCCGATCCTGAATGCTGAAAGTGAAGAATTGCGTCAAAGCCGCCTGAAATTAGCGCTGTTGACAGCGAAGACCTTAAAACAAGGTCTTGATACTTTAGGTATCCAGACCGTAGAACGGATGTAATCGCACCTTATAAAAACGGGCGTAAAATGATTTTTACGCCCGTTTTTTAGCAATGTCAGATAATCACTGCAATCCTCGATGGGCAAAATCCTTTAATCGGAACCCCATCAAAGCTAATGCTACAAAATAGCTACCAGCACCAGCGATGACAACGCCCATCAATCGTAGCAAGCGCAAAGCCATATTTCCTTGTTCCCAGGCAGGCATAATCCACAACATTGCCAGTAATACCCCTACCATCACTCCAATCGCCATTAACAACTTAAGCAAAAATACTCCCCATCCTGCTAATGGCTTAAATATTTCACGTTTACGCAATTGCCAGTAGAGCATAGCTGCATTAAAACAAGCTGCTAAACCAATGGAAAGTGCTAACCCCGCATGTTTCAGGGGGCCGATAAAGGCAAGGTTCATAAGCTGAGTCAGAACCAAAGTAGCAATCGCAATCTTGACCGGCGTTTTAATATCCTGACGAGAATAAAAACCAGGGGCCAAAACCTTAACCACAATCAACCCCATTAACCCGAAACAATAGGCAATCAATGCCCGTTGCGTCATTTCTGCATCAAATGCGGAAAAATTACCATACTGGAAAAGTGAAACTGTCAAGGGTTCTGCCAGAATACCCAACGCTACCGCGCAAGGGAGTGCTAAAAGAAAACAGAGACGTAATCCCCAGTCCATTAATTTACGATACTCTTCATGGTTTCCACTGGAAAAACTTTTCGCCAGAGAAGGCAACAAAATCGTTCCCAATGCCACTCCTAATACTCCAGAAGGTAATTCCATTAAACGATCAGCGTAATACATCCATGAAACAGAGCCTGAAACCAGAAACGAGGCAAAAATCGTATTAATGATCAGAGAAATTTGGCTGACTGAAACTCCCAGAATGGCAGGTCCCATCTGACGGATAACCCGCCATACGCGACTGTCGCGGAAAGAAACACGCGGCAATACTAACATGCCTATTTTTTTCAGATGAGGAAGTTGGTATGCCAGTTGCAAAATGCCACCAGCAACAACAGCCCATCCCAGAGCCATGACTGGTGGATCACAATAAGGTGCCACAAACAGTGAAAAGACGATCATGCTGACATTCAGCAGTGTTGGTGCAAAAGCGGGAACAGAAAAACGATTCCAGGTATTGAGGATTGCCCCTGCCAAAGATGCTAAAGAAATTAAAAAGATATACGGAAATGTGATTCTGAGTAAGTCACGAGTCAAAACAAATTTGTCAGGTGTATCGGTAAACCCCGGCGCAGTAACGTAAATCACCCAGGGTGCTGCGATCACACCAATCACTGTGACAATCGCCAGAATCAACGTCAACATACCTGAAACATAGGCAATAAACGTCCGTGTTGCTTCATCCCCCTGCTGATTTTTGTATTCAGCAAGAATGGGAACAAAAGCCTGCGAAAAAGCGCCTTCAGCAAAAATACGGCGTAATAGATTAGGCAATTTAAAAGCAACAAAAAAGGCGTCTGTTGCTACTCCTGCACCAAATATACGAGCAATAATGGCATCACGAATGAAGCCTAGCACGCGTGAAAACATCGTCATTGAACTGACTGCTGCCAGTGATTTTAATAAGTTCATGATATTATTTTAAAAGTGTATTTTTATGACATGAGAATGAAAGCGAAAAGTCATTCCACCAGACATGCTCGACATGACAAAGCACAACGATCTATGACAAAGAATATGATCTGATGAGATAGCTCTGATAGGCAAAGTTTAACAGACAAAAACTCTGTCTACATTGGCTATCTCTTTTTTATTAATTATTTTTAACCCTGCAAACTCAGCAAATAATCTGGCACCTTTTTCACCAGTTATCATCAGTTAATGCGGTCAAGACATGATCTTGCCAGGTTCCATCTATCATGAGGTATTTCCGGGCATATCCCTCCCGCTCAAAATTCAGCTTCTTAAGCAAGTTTCCACTTCTATGATTATGTGGCATATAGTTGGCCATAATTCGGTGCATTTTTTGATGGCGCTGCATATAGCGGATAGCAGGTTGTAACGCTTCATACATTAACCCCTGCCCTTGTTGTTTTTCCGCCAAAGAGTAGCCAAGATAACAAGAATGAAATGCACCACGTACAACATTGGTGAAATTTGCCACGCCGATAATTTCGCATTCATCAGGGTCTAATAACACAAAATTGAATGTCGTATTTTGCCGTTGCAATTCCGCAATATAACTCAGTCTGTTTGTCCAACCTGAAGGCTGATAAAAACTGCTATCTCTTGTTGGCTCCCACGGTTTAAGAAAATCTTTATTTTCTGAATAATATTCAGCCAAACGATAAGCATCACGCTCATATACCAGACGAACAACCATCCTATCTGTCATCAAACGAACTTTAGGCGATGTAGACCGATAACCAAACATGCCTTCTCCTGATATTTATTTTGCAAAAACTCTCAATAATTTATCGCTAATAAAAAATAATATCATTGTCTCACGATAAAAAAATATCATCTATAAACCCTCTATCCTAAAGATAAGATTACGTCCAGAATGATAGAAATCTCATTCTTTATTCCCTCATATCTCAGTGGTGCGAAATGTCATCGGTTTCACAAGCCCGTAGTTTAGGAAAATATTTTCTGTTATTTGATAATTTACTGGTCGTTTTAGGATTTTTCGTTGTTTTTCCATTAATTTCTATTCGTTTTGTTGAACAATTGGGTTGGGCGGCTGTCATTGTTGGTCTCGCATTGGGGCTTCGCCAACTCATTCAGCAAGGATTAGGGATCTTTGGTGGCGCTATTGCTGATAAGTTTGGTGCCAAGCCGATGATTGTCATCGGTATGTTATTGCGTGCATCAGGTTTTGCCTTGATGGCAATGGCTTCTGAACCGTGGATACTAATACTTTCCTGCGCATTGTCTGCTCTGGGTGGAACCCTGTTTGATCCACCCAGATCTGCGCTGGTGATAAAACTAACCCGCCCTCATGAGCGTGGGCGTTTCTATTCACTATTGCTGATGCAAGATAGCGCTGGCGCTGTGATTGGTGCACTAATAGGAAGCTGGTTATTGCAATACAATTTCAATATTGTGTGCTGGATCGGAGCTGGAATTTTTGTTTTAGCCGCAATAGCTAATGCCTGGTTATTGCCAGCATATCGTATTTCGACAATTCGTTCTCCTATCAAAGAAGGCATGATAAGGGTCATTAAAGATCGACGATTCTTTTATTATGTACTGACCCTAACAGGCTACTTTATTTTGTCGGTACAAGTCATGTTGATGTTCCCGATTGTTATCCATGAAATTTCTGGTAGCCATACAGCCGTTAAGTGGATGTATGCCATTGAAGCCGCCATTTCCCTGACATTGCTTTACCCTATCGCACGTTGGAGCGAAAAATATTTCCGGCTGGAACAACGCCTGATGATGGGGTTATTTTTAATGAGTTTCTGCATGTTTCCAATCGGTTGGATCGACCAATTACATCTTCTGTTTGCCCTGATTGCCTTGTTTTATTTAGGTACAGTAACGGCAGAGCCTGCCCGTGAAATACTTAGCGCAGGGCTGGCTGATCCCAGAGCACGAGGCAGCTATATGGGGTTCAGCCGCTTAGGACTGGCTCTAGGTGGCGTATTCGGTTACACCGGTGGGGGCTGGCTTTATGATACAGGCCATGCTTTGGACATGCCTCAATTACCCTGGATCTTTTTAGGATTGATCGGCTTACTCACCATTTATGCTCTTCATCGCCAATTTAATCAGAAAAAAATTGAGCCAGTCACCATTAGCAGACATTAATGATGTAAGTAATGGTGTAAAATCTGCCCATTGAAAATAAAGGAGACAATATGAAAAAATTTTTATTCGGGGCAGCATTAGTGCTGGTTGGTTTACTCAGTGGCTGTGATCAATTCAGGGATATCAGTATCAATGAAGGTCTGCTCAATGATTATCTTTTAAAAAAAGTACATTATCAGAAAGAAATCAGTATTCCTGGAATATCAAGCGCCAATATTAGTCTGGGAAATTTAACCAGCCAGATAGGCCGTCAGGATCCGGAGAAAATTGAACTGACCAGTCAGGCAAAAGTTGAAATTGCAACAATATTTGGATCTATACAAGCTGATATGAAATTAACGCTCAGAGCTAAGCCCGTATTTGATGCAGAAAAAGGCGCCATTTTTGTTAAGGAACTGGAAATCGTGGACTATCAGACAACACCTGAAAAAGCAGCGAGACCTATCAAGGCACTGATGCCTTCTCTGAATATTTCGTTAAGTGAATTTTTTAATACTCATCCGGTTTATGTTTTGAATCCAGAAAAAAGTAAGGCTGAAGCTGCTGCGATAAAATTTGCCAAAGGACTGGAAATTAAACCAGGTAAACTGGTTATCGGGCTAACTGATAAATAATTTTAATTGTCGTTGAAATAATAAGAGGCAAATTATTTATTATAATTTGCCTCTTAATTTTAGCGATAATTCACTCAATTATCGCCTCAAATGGAATCAACAAAGTGACAATTCACTCAGACTCTAATTCTTCACGTAATTCCTGTAATGCCTCACGGCTAATAATAGCCAGAGTTCGATAAAAACCACTGATGGCATGTGCTTCAACTTTTCCAAGAAATTGCCCGCACCACGGCAAGAGATATTCATCAAACAATGTTATCTGAGCCTGAACTTCATCTTCTGCCGCCTGCTCTTCTAACCATGATGCTGCCAGTAATAAAGAACCAAACTGATCTGCCGCAGTATCCGATAATGGCATTCCCCGCGCTATCAGGAATTGACGCACTTCATTTTCTGTTCCGTCAGTATAGTCAGATCGACAAATAGCCACTTTAGCTGACTTTCCTACAAACAAAGCCTGATAGTCAGACGCTATCACGGACAATTCGCAATTCTGTTGTAAACGATCCAACAGCTCATTCTGCTCTAAAGGCCATGCTTGTTTTAATTTTCCTTCAGCAACCATAGTCATCAAAGGTTGTAACAATGGATCCTGTGGTGCTCGATTAAACAGCGTACCCAGTATGCGGCAAATAATAGAAAACTCGTTCATGACTTAATTTAATCCCAACAACTTAAAATAAAACGACAACTTGAAAGATAATGGGGATATTGTCCCTAATCCTCAGCTATGCTGTAAAGCTGCTTATTAATATCCAAGTGACATATCCACAAGGCCAGTTGGTGTTTCCCCTTGTTCTACTCGTTGGATATTTTCACTAATGATATCCATCGCCAATTCAGGAATAGTCGTCGCGGCAATATGCGGTGTAATATTGATACGAGGATGAGTCCAGAATGGGTGCATATTTGATAAAGGCTCTTCTGCAAATACATCAAGCGTTGCACCTGCGATATATCCTTTATCAATGGCAATCAGGAGATCTTGCTCAACAAGATGAGAACCTCTCGCTATATTAATAATATACGCTGCCTTTTTTAACTGACTGAATGACGACAGATTTAAAATCCCACGGGTTTCAGGTGTATTAGGAAGAAGGTTAATCAACACCTTACAGTCAGAAAGAAATTCACCTAATTGTTCTTTTCCATAAAAACTTTCAACATTATCAAACTCTTTTGCTGTCTTACTCCAGCAACGTACAGTGAAATCAAACTCCATCAACTTCCCGATCACACTACTCCCCAATACTCCTGCACCTAATACCCCAATAACGAAATCTTTCCGGTTGTGAGGAAGTAATGGCTGCCAAATGCGCTGCTCTTGATACCGTCTATACTCATCCATTCGACGGAAATAGTATAAAACTGAACTAATGGCATATTCCTGCATCTGACGACCCATGCCAGTATCTTCGAGACGAATCAATGGAACCTTAGCGGGTAACATGCCGGGATTGTCTAATTCTTGCTGGAGAATGGAATCAACACCAGCACCTAGCGCAAATATACCTTTGAGATTTTTACGATTCGCTAACATTTCATAAGGAGGGTGCCAAACAAGAGCATAATCAGCCGGAGCATGATCTCCACTGACCCAGTTTCTCACTTTGGCATTAGGCAAACGTTTTTCTATTCCTTGGATCCACTCATCGGCATCAAATGAAGGGCTAAAAAAAATGATGTTCATATGATCTCATTCCTTTATTGTTTTTTTTGATAGACTTAACCGATTGCTGAAAAGTGATATAAAAAGAAAAAATACCCAAATTTCACGCCAATTTTCCATAATTATTCACTATCACGTTGAATTTCCTGAATTGATATTTTTACTTATTTTCGTGCAATTAAAGTTATTTTTAAATTAACAGAACCCCTGATAAGCCCCCAAAATTAGGGAGCCCATATAGGAGAACTTCAATTATGACCTATCTCAGCTAATAGCGATAGACGACGATAACTCGATGCAAATAAAAATTCCACCCATCGGTGTGCGTTGGGTATGATTTCCTCATTCAGTTGCATTGTGTTTTAACGTAGTCTTGCAAATATCTTAATTTTTCCCGGTCGCTGATAATTCCGGCTCGGATATCGATAGCAGTTGATCCAGTTTCTCCAGTGAGTTCGACGGTGGTTGCATCGCCCACGCCGCTGGAGGCGGTGGTTTCAGACACGGGACAGGTGGCCTTGATACGCAGCTTGCGACGACCAGCGGCAACATCAGCCCGAAGTGTGTCAATTTCAGTCTTGGCATTGGCGAGTTCCTGTGTGTATTTATTATCCAGTTCGGCAAAGTGCTTTATTCGCTCTTGCTGCTTATTTATCGCAATGGACTGCGCATCATACTGTCGCTTTAACCTAGCGTATTCTCTGGCCTTATCCTGATATTCACTGTAATAGAACCCCAGTAGACCAGAGACAATCACCAGAGCGCCAAGTGTGAGATATTGGCTATTGAGTTTCATGATAAAAACATCTGGCGTTCAGATGCCCGGCGATTATTCAACCCCCGCAATACCTTACCCGCGGCTTTATTCCATCTTAAGAATTCATCTGCCGCACCTTTGTAGTCACTGGCATTAAGCTTCTTAAGCAAGGTAGAACGAACAAAGTTACCGACGCCACAATTGAACGTGAACGAACACAACGCATCAAACTGACCTTGAGTTAGTGACACCTTAACAGACGATTCAATGGTGATGTAAATAGGTTCGAGGTCATCATGTAAGAATGCTTCGGCCTGTTGTTCAGTTATCTCTTGTCCTGGTTTGACGCCTTTCGTGTGCCCATAACCCATTGTCCACGGAAAGCCACCTGTTGCCGGGTCAGGGTAGGCTTTTAGTTTCAGACCTTCCCATTGTTGAATAAAGCGTAATCCGTTCTCGCTGATTTTCATCAGATTTTTCCCCGTTGTTATTCACACTCTGCCTTTAGCCTGAAAAACCGGTAACGTTTGTAAAAATTGAAATGATTACTCATCCATTTGTATTGAGGTTGACGAGCGAGTTTTAGAAGGAACTGATCATCACACCAATGGATTCTGAGTTTATGCAGCGCCCACCAGCGACTAACCTGATATAACATTACAACCAGGGGAAGCTCATTCACATCACATATTCCCTTAATCATCTGTGGACACCTGTCAGTCTGTTCCAGAAATACATTAGAACTCCCCATGTACCGCACATACGCATATCCACCCCATTGAGATAATGGGCGTCCGTGGGGTGAACTATAGTTACCCTCCTGTGAGTTCAGCCACTCAACCAAAACCGAATATTGATACATTAAGCGAAATTAACGTAATTATGGATATTTCCATAGGAATGTAATGAACGCATCC